>NZ_JANKAF010000018.1:0-74442 GCF_024622765.1 Clostridium mucosae
AATTGTTGATTAGTATTGTATAAACTGAATAGTTTCATGATTTAAGTTTATGCAAAAAAGGTGGATTCTATTGAATCCACCTTTTCCCATTTATTCGGCTAGTTGCTTTTGCAACAGCCCCTTTTTTGTTATTCAGAAATATATTTTATAAGGCATTGAAATTCTGACTTTATAAACTCAAATAAATTATAAGTAATTTTCTGTATATCTTTATCATAAAGTACTATTAGGAAAGATATAAGGAGAGAAGATTATGCAAAGAAAAATGGAGAAGAGCAGAGAAATAATAGCAGAAACTTTTGACTTACCTAAAGATATAGTTTTAAATGTTCCTAAAATAACTATTATAGGAAATGATGAAATAACAATAGAAAATCATAAAGGAATAATACTATTTGAGAGAAATATTATAAAAGTAAATACAAAAGTAAAGACAATTAATATTGAAGGAGAAAATTTTGAAATACTTTATATTGGAGACTCTACAATAACAATTAGCGGAAAATTTAAATCTATATCATACGAGGTGTAATATGGCAACAGGAGTTTTTGATAGTGGAAAAGTAGTAGTTGAAGTTAACATATTAAAACCAGAAAGACTTTTAAACATATTGTGGAGCGAAAATATAAATGTTATTAATGTTAAGAGGATAGATATAGCAACGATTAGAGTAACAATTGATTATAATGATTATAGTGTTTTAATGGATGCTGTAAAAAGACTGAATGGAAAAAGTAGAGTTGTAGGAAGTACTGGTATCTTATTTTTTATAGGAAAATTAAAGAGTAAATTGTTTTTAGCCATAGGAGGAGGAATATTTATAGTAATGTTATTATATCTTTCTACTTATGTATGGAGTATAGAAATAACTACTAAAAAGAATGTATCACCTTATGAGTTAAGACAACAATTATATGAAATAGGAATAAAGCCAGGAATAAGCAAAGATAAAATAGATGTTAAAGATGTAGAGAAGAAATTAGAGGACGTGAATTCAGATATTTTATGGTTAAGAGCCAGAATAGAAGGTTCAACACTTAAGATATTTATAGAAGAGAAGGTAAATCCGCCAGAAGTTAAAGAAGCAAAACAAGGGAATTTAGTTGCAAAGATGGATGGAGAAGTAAGTAGGGTTTACGCTTTTTCTGGTAGATCAGCAGTTCATGTTGGAGATATGGTGAAAGCTGGAGATGTCGTTATAGAAGGAATTAACGGTAAAGAGGAAGATCCATATGAAGTTGTACCAGAAGGTGTAGTTATGGCAAATACTTTTTATGAAAAGAGTATGACTACTAAAGTAGAGGGAACAGAACTAAAAAGAAGTGGTGAGAAAGATAGTGATATATATATAGAAATATTAGGAAAAAAAATTTATCTGAAAAAAGCTATAAAAGATTTTGAAGAGTATGATAAAATAGAAGAGAGTGGAAAAATTATAAAGAAGGACAATTATTTTGAAAAGAAAGAGTTTCCGGTTACATACACAAAAGAAGAGGCAATTGATAATGCAGTAAAGCAATTAGAGGAATCTCTTTATAATAATTTAACTAGAGAGGCTAAAGTGGTCGATAGAATAATAAGCACAAAGGACAGTTCTGATGGGAATATAATAGTAAATGTAGTATTTGTTGTAGAACAAAATATAGTAAATAATGAGCCAGTAGATTATTAAAAACAAAAGGGATTAGAGGGTGATGGACTTGTTTTGGAATAAAGAAAAGAGAAAAGATGATATAAAATACAAAAGAGGATTTACTTATCTAACTGTATTCTTAGCAATATACTTACTTTTATTAACAGTTATTGCACCTAAAAGGCATAATCTTTCAGTAGGAGATATAGCAACTGTAGATATAAAAGCACCTATTGATACTGTTGATGAAATTGCAACTAAGCAAAAAGAAGAAGAGGCTATGGCCAAAGCGAGAGAAGATAAGCAGTATATAGTTAAAAGTGAGGTAAAGACTCAAGCAATTGAAAATGTTAATAAACTATTCAATAAGATTGTATCTGAAAATTCTTCTAACAAGGAAGAAAAGGATAAGATAGCTGAAATAAAAAAAATCGAAGAATTTAGTTTAACTGATGATGAGTATAAAATATTAGTTGAATTAAAGGAAAAAGCATCTGAAATACAACATTTAGTAGTAGATGTACTAGAGACAGTTTATAAGGAAGAAATAGAAGAAAATAAATATGAAGATTTATTAGAAGCAAAATCAATAGCAGATAACCAATTATTTAATAGTAATATAGACAGAGAATTAGAAGATGTTTTGAAGAATATATGCCATACGCAAATAAAACCAAATAAGTTTGTTGATAATGATAAAATGGAGGAAGCTGTTAAAGAAGCTCAAAAGAGCGTTCCAAAAGAAATAATAAAGAAAAATCAAATAATAGTAAAAGAAGGTGAACCTGTAACTGAAAGACAAATAGAAGTTTTAAAAGAATTAGGTCTTTTAAATAATGGTACAACAAAAAGTTATTTATTTTCATTTATTTCTTTAGGAATATTAGTTGCTTTAGTATTAGCTATTCAGTATAGATATATCTTTAAGGAAAAGCCTGAAGTATTTAAAAATACTAAAATGATAATACTTATAAGTAGTATAAATCTTATAATAATTTTGATTTCAATTGGATTAAATGTAATTTCTCCATATTTAATACCATTAGTTTGTAGTGCTATGCTTATGACAATATTAATTGATTATAAGATATCTTTAGTTATAAACTTATTAAACATAATATTTATAGCTATAATAGTTGGATTTAATCCATCGGTAGTTGTTTTATCTATATTAAGTGTTGTTCTTGGATCAACTGGTCTTAAAAAAGTTCAACAAAGAAATGATATTATATATTCGACTGTTTATATAACTGGTATATTAGCCTTATTCTCATTTACTTTAGGGATGATTTCATCCAATAATATAAAAGAGATATTGATTCAAACTGGATATACAGCAATAGGAATTTTGCTTTCAGGAATTCTAGCAGTTGGATTATTACCTTTCTTTGAGTCAATATTTGATGTAGTTACTAATATAAAGTTATTAGAATTATCAAATCCAAATCAGCCATTAATGAAAAAACTATTAATGGAGGCACCAGGCACATATCACCATAGTATGATGGTTGCTAATTTAGCAGAAGCTGCTGCGGAGGCTGTTGGAGGAAACCCAGTTGTTGCTAGAGTAGGTGCTTATTATCATGATATTGGAAAAACGAAAAGACCATACTTTTTTGGGGAAAATCAAATGGGAAAAGAAAATCCACATAATAAGATAACACCTAATTTAAGTACATTAATTATCTTATCTCATACAAAAGATGGTTTAGAAATGGCTAGGGAGCATAAAATTCCTAAGGTAATTCAGGATATGATAGAACAGCATCATGGAACTACGTTAGTTAAATACTTTTATTATAAACTTAAGAATTCATCAGATAAGCCCGATGAGATCAAGGAAGAGGATTTTAGATATCCAGGTCCGATTCCATCTTTTAAAGAATCAGGGATTTTGATGCTTTCAGATAGTGTAGAAGCTGCTGTAAGGTCAATTAATGAGCCTACAAAGGGTAAAATAGAAGAGATGGTAAATAATATAATAAATGATAAACTTAACTCTAGACAGCTTGTGAATTGTGATTTAACATTAAAAGATATAGAGATTATAAGAAAGACTTTTCTTAAGACATTAGATGGAATATATCATCATAGAATTGAATATCCAACTGAAAAGAAAGTTAAATAACTAAGTAATTAAATTTTATAAGGGATTTGATAGGGGAGGGTATCATACCTTTCCCTTTAATTTTAGAAAATAATAAAGGAGATAAAAATGTTATATACTGAAAATAGACAAGATAAATTAGAGGTTACAGAAGATTTTATAGAAAGATTAAGTGATGTATGTGATTTTGCATTAAAAGAAGAAGGGGTAGAATGTCAATATCAAATTTCTTTATTGTTTGTTGATAATGAAGAAATAAGAGAAATTAATAATGAAACAAGAAATATTGATAGAGCAACAGATGTACTATCTTTTCCTATGTTAGATTTTGAAGATAAGAAAGTTTTTAATGAAATGTATTTAAACTATGATTTTGATGAGACTTTCAAAGATGGAGATGAATTAATTTTAGGAGATATGGTTTTATCTTTGGAAAGAGCTTTAGAACAAAGTGAGGAATATGGTCATTCATATGAAAGAGAAGTTGGCTATTTAGTAGTACATTCAATTCTTCACTTATTAGGTTATGATCATATGGAAGAGGATGATAAAAAAAGAATGAGAAAAAGAGAGGAAGAAATATTAAATAAATTGCAAATTAGAAGATAATACTATAAGTGGGGGTAGCTTATGAAAATAAAGAAGATGGTGGAGAGCTTTAACTATGCGATAAATGGGATTATAGAAACTGTGAGAACACAAAGGAATATGAAAATTCATATATTTGCAGCATTATGCGTACTTTTATCATGTTTTTTATTCGATGTATCGAAGATAGAATTTCTTATTTTAGCAATCACAATCACATTAGTACTCGGAGCTGAAATAATTAATACAGCAATAGAAGCAACTATAGATATGTCTACAAATCATTATCATCCTTTAGCAAAGATAGCAAAAAATGCATCAGCAGGAGCAGTATTAGTCACGGCTATAAATGCTTTGCTTGTAGGATATATAATATTTTGGGATAAGATATCTGATTTGTCTTATGATGTAATACACAAAGTAAAGCAATCAGAACCTTATATGATATTTATAGCATTAGTATTTGTAATTTTAGCTACTTTAATAATAAAATCTATTTTTGGAGAAGGAACGCCGTTAAGAGGTGGAATGCCTAGTGGACATAGTGCTCTTTCATTTTCAATAGCAACAGCAATTTCGTTGATAACAGAAGAACCTATATGTATAGTATTAAGTTATTTAATGGCATTAATAACAGCGCAAAGTAGAGTAGATTCTAACATTCACTCTATCTGGGAGGTTATTGTTGGTGCTCTATTTGGAACTTTATTAACATTATTGATATTTGTTATATTTAAGATATAATATAGTATCTCGGTACTTATATAAATCTTATTAACAATGCTTTAATTTTGTAAAAGTAATGATATAATAAAAGATACAATAATTTTGAAAATACAAAGAGCAAATAATATTAATAAAAATAAGGATAAATATCTAATTAAAACTTTTGAAAAGTAATGCTAAAAGCATTGATTAAAAGAATTAGATAATTAGGAGGAAAAATGTTTAAATCAGGATTTGTAACAATAGTAGGGAGACCCAATGTAGGAAAATCAACTTTATTAAATCATATAATGGGAGAAAAACTATCCATAGTATCAAATAAACCACAAACTACTAGAAATAATATACAAACAATATTAACAGGGAAAGATCATCAATTAGTATTCGTAGATACACCAGGAATACATAAACCTAAGCATAAATTAGGAGAATACATGGTTAACTCAGCAAAAGATTCTATAAAAGAAGTAGATCTTGTATTATTCTTAATAAATCCTGAAGAGGAGATAGGAAGAGGAGATAAATTTATAATAGAGACTTTAAAGAATCAAAAAGCTCCTGTATTTTTAGTAGTAAATAAAATTGATGAATTTACTCAAGAGAGAGTTGCAAAGACTCTTCAAATGTATTCATCAGAATTAGATTTTAAAGAAATAATTCCTATTTCAGCACTTAGAGGGAAAAATGTTGATAAATTAGTTGAATTAATGATTGAAACAATGCCAGAAGGACCTAAATACTATCCGGATGATATGATAACAGATGTACAAGAGAGGTTTGTTGTATCAGAGATAGTAAGAGAAAAGGCTTTAAGAACATTAAGAGAAGAAATTCCACATGGAATTGCAGTTGATATAATTCAAATGAAACAAAGTCCAAGTGGAACATGGCATATTGAAGTAGATATGCTTTGTGAGAAGGATTCACATAAAGGAATAATTATAGGTAAGAATGGTCAATGCTTAAAGAAAATAGGCGAAAGTGCAAGATATGAGATAGAGAAATTTTTAGGTGCTAAGGTTAATCTGAAAATTTGGGTAAAGGTAAGAAAAGAGTGGAGAGATAATCAAAACCTATTAAAAGAATTAGGATATAAAAAGGTTAAATAAAATAAGGGGATGGTGTTTCTGTCACTACATAAGTTAAATGCAGTAGTAATAAAAACTAAAGAATTTAAAGAAAATGATAAACTAGTATGGTTATATACAAATAAATTGGGAAAAATAACAGCTATAGCAAAAGGATCAAGAAAAAGTAAGAGTAAGCTTTTATCTCTTACTTTACCTCTATGCTATGGGGAATATGTTTTATTTAAAGGAAAAAGTTTATTTAATCTTCAAGAAGGTAAAATAATTAATTCTTTTCAAGGTTTATTAGATAATTTAGATAAATTGACTTATTCATCCTACATATGTGAGTTAATAGATATATGTGTAGAAGAAGGAGAAACTAATGAAGAGTTATTTAGAGATTTTCTAACTTGTATGTATCTACTTAATACAGATGCATTAGATTATGAAATGCTTATTAGATCCTTTGAACTTAAATTATTAAAAGCAACTGGGTATGGGTTAAACTTAGAAAGTTGTATAAGTTGTAGGAAAAAAATATCGGTATCAAATTATATATCTTTATCACATTATGGTGGGGTTTGTGAGGAATGTTCAAGAGAACATGGAATTTATATTTCAAAGCCTGCATATAATGCTATAAGGTTTTTGATGAAGACTCCTATGGATAAAATATATAAATTAAATGTAAATGCAGACGTAAAGAGGGATATAAGTAAGGTCACGACATTTATTATATCTTCAAACTATTCTAAAAAGCCAAAAAGCTTAGAAATGTTAAATTATATAAAGGAGTGAATAAATATGGGAATAACTTTAGAAAAGGTAGATCAAGTTAAAGAGAGAACTGGTGTAAGCTATGCAGAGGCAAAATATGCTCTTGAAGTAAGCAATGGAGATGTACTAGAAGCGATAATATATATTGAAGGAATAAAGGGAATTAAGCCGGATTATATAGAAGATAATCCAGGAAAAGAAAAATATGAAACTATAGATGAACTTAAAAAGTGGTTAAAAGACTTAATAAATAAGGGAAATGTCACTAGAATTAGAGTTAGCAAGGACGGAAAAGAACTTGTAGATGTTCCTGTTAATGCAGGGATAGCAGCAGGGGTAATTGCTATTATTATTCCACCTATATTAGCTTTTGTTGTTATTGCAGCAGTTGTAACGCAAATAACTATAGAAATAACTAAAGCTGATGGTAGTGTTGAAGTTGTTAATAAATATATAAGTAAGGCTGCAAATGAAATAAAGGATGCTGCTACAGATGTTGCTTGTATGGTTAAAGATAAAGTAAGTGAAGTTAAAAATGAAAAATTTAATAAGGCTAGTGACAATAATAATGAGAAAAAGCAATACGATAAAAATAAACAAGTAGATGAAAATGTATTTACATATACTGTAAATTTCGAAGATGAGGACTAAATTGAAGCAAAATTGAGATAAACAGGAGATACAGTAGAATAAAATAAACAGAAAAGGAATATTCAGCTAATATGACTAATTTTTCGGGAAATTAACTATAGTCAAAGTTTTATAAAATGTTATAATTATAGTGTAAATATCACACTAATCAAACAAATCAAAATTATCTGAATATTCCTTGTAAATGCAGAAAGAGGGATAAATTTGAAATTATCACAAAGGCAAGAGGAAATCATAAGGATAGTAAAAGAAGGACAGCCTGTTACAAGTGAATCTTTAGCAGAGCATCTTGGTGTAACTAGAGCAGCGTTAAGAGCAGATTTAGCTATTTTAACAATGATAGGGATACTTGATGCTAGACCTAAGGTTGGTTATGTATATTTAGGAGAGGCACAAAATACTAGAATATTAGAGAATATTTCTAAGGTTTTAGTTGGGGAAATTATGTCTAAACCGGTTACAGTAAGTGAAGAAACTACGGTGTATGATGCAATCGTATTCTTATTCTTAAATGATGTAGGAACATTGTTTGTAGAAAGTAACGGAGTTTTAGTTGGTGCAGTTTCTAGAAAAGATTTCTTGAAAAATGCTATAGGGGGAACCGATATTCATAAAGTTCCTGTTGGAGTTATAATGACTAGAATGCCAAATATCATATGTGGATATGCGGAAGATAGTGCTTATAGCTTAGCAAAGAAAATTATTGAGCATGAGATCGATAGTATCCCAATAGTAGAAAAAATAGAAACAACAGCTAATGAGAAAAGTCAATTTAAAATAATTGGGAAAATATCAAAAACTAACATAACAAAGCTTTTTGTTAAGCTTGGAGAAGGCAATTAAGAGAAGACTATGGGTAATTTATTAGGGTAACTACAGTGCAAAAGTACTGTTAGTATATATATTCAATTTGATTGAACGGAGGAGTATTGAGATGGAGAAAAAGAAGTACGTTTACCTTTTTAGTGAAGGAAATGGTTCAATGAAGAACCTTCTAGGAGGTAAAGGGGCAAATTTATCAGAAATGATTTTACTAGGAATTCCAGTACCACAAGGATTCACAGTTACAACAGAGGCTTGTAATAAATATTACGAGGATGGAAAAATAATATCACAAGAAGTTATTGAAGAAATCCACGAAAAAATTACAGAACTAGAAAAGCTAACAGGAAAAGAGTTTGGTAGTTTAACAAAACCATTATTAGTATCTGTAAGATCAGGTGCAAGAGTATCAATGCCAGGTATGATGGATACAGTATTAAATCTTGGACTAAATGATCAATCAGTAGTTGCAATGGCTGATTTAACTAATAACCCAAGATTTGCATATGATTCATATAGAAGATTCATTCAAATGTTCTCAGATGTTGTTATGGGTATTGAAAAGAGATTATTTGAAAATCTAATAGATGAGATAAAAGAAGAAAAAGGTGTTGAATTTGACACTGATTTAACAGCTGATGACTTAAAGGTATTGGTTGGAAGATATAAAGAGCTTTATAAAAAAGAAATGGGAGAAGAGTTCCCACAAGATCCAAAAACTCAATTAATTGAAGCTATTACAGCAGTATTTAGATCATGGGATAATCCAAGAGCGATAGTTTATAGAAGATTAAACGATATTCCAGGGGAATGGGGTACAGCAGTTAACGTACAAGAAATGGTATTTGGTAATAAAGGAGAAACTTCAGGTACAGGAGTTGTATTCTCAAGAGACCCAGCTACTGGAGAAAACAAAATATATGGTGAGTACTTAATGAACGCACAAGGTGAAGACGTTGTTGCAGGTATAAGAACACCACTTCCAATAGCTAAATTAGAAGAGCAAAATCCAGCAATATATAAACAATTTACTGATATAGTTCATACATTAGAAAATCACTATAGAGACATGCAAGACATGGAAATAACTATAGAAGAAGGAAAGTTATATTTCTTACAAACTAGAAATGGTAAGAGAACAGCTCAAGCAGCTTTAAAGATAGCTGTTGATTTAGTTGAAGAAGGAATGTTAACTAAAGAACAAGCAATATTAAAGGTTGAGCCAAATCAATTAGATTCTTTACTTCACCCAGCTTTCCATACAGAAGATTTAAAGAAAGCTACACCAATTGCAAAAGGACTTCCTGCATCTCCAGGAGCTGCTTGTGGTAAAATAGCTTTCACAGCTGAAGAAGCTAAGGAAAGAAAAGAAAAAGGTGAAAATGTTGTTTTAGTTAGATTAGAAACTTCACCAGAAGATATAGAAGGTATGATAGCAGCAGAAGGTATATTAACTGTTAGAGGTGGTATGACATCTCATGCAGCGGTTGTTGCTAGAGGAATGGGAACTTGCTGTGTTGCAGGTTGTGGAACTTTAAAAGTTGATGAAGAAGCTAAGACTTTAGAGGTTAACGGAAAAGTTTATACTGATAATGATTATATTTCAATAGATGGTTCAACAGGAAATATATATGGAGAAGCTGTTAAGACAGTTACACCAGAAATATCAGGACATTTTGCTACATTCATGGGATGGGCAGATGAAATTAGAAAATTAAAGGTTAGAACTAACGCTGATACTCCAAGAGATACTAAGCAAGCAGTAGAGTTTGGAGCAGAAGGTATAGGTTTATGTAGAACTGAGCATATGTTCTTTGCAGAAGATAGAATAATGGCAGTTAGAGAAATGATTGTTGCTAAGAATGAAGAGCAAAGAAGAAAAGCTCTTGAAAAATTACTTCCAATGCAAAGAGAAGACTTTATTGGAATATATGAAGCTTTAGGTGGAATGCCAGCAACTATAAGATTCTTAGATCCACCACTACATGAATTCTTACCACATAACGATGAAGACATAACATCATTAGCTAAGGAAATGGGATTAACATTTGAAGAGTTAAAATCAACTGTTCAAGAATTACATGAGTTTAATCCTATGATGGGTCATAGAGGATGTAGATTAGCAGTTTCTTATCCAGAAATAGCTGAAATGCAAACTAGAGCTGTAATTGAAGCAGCAATAGAAGTTAAAAACTCAAAAGGCTTTGATATTGTTCCAGAAATAATGATTCCACTTGTTGGAGAAATAAAGGAATTAAAATATGTTAAAGATATAGTTGTTAAGACAGCAAAAGAAGTTATGGCAGAAAAAGGTGTTGAATTAGAGTATAAAGTTGGTACTATGATAGAAATACCAAGAGCTGCATTAACTGCTGATTCAATTGCTAAGGAAGCAGAGTTCTTCTCATTTGGAACAAATGATTTAACTCAAATGACATTTGGATTCTCAAGAGATGATGCTGCTAAATTCTTAAAGGATTACTATGAAAAGAAAATTTACGAACAAGATCCATTTGCTAAGCTAGATCAAACTGGAGTTGGAGAATTAGTTAAGATTGCAGTTGAAAAGGGTAAATCAACTAGACCAAATATTAAACTTGGAATATGTGGAGAACATGGTGGAGATCCATCATCAGTAGAGTTCTGTCATAATATTGGATTAGATTATGTATCATGCTCACCATTTAGAGTTCCATTAGCAAGACTAGCAGCTGCACAAGCACAAGTTAGAAATAAAAGATAATTTATAAAAGAGGAGGTGTTAAACCTCCTCTTTAAAATTTTACATTATAATGTTTTTCAAATGAATTCATAAGCTCATAAATAAATTCTAATTGATTAGCTGTCCTATCTAAACCTTTTTCAAGAAGCTGAATAAAAGCATTTTTATTACATTTCCTTATATTTTTATAATAATCTCTTGATAATTTCCAAAATTTTTGAGGAAAAGCAATATAGGCTAAGATATATTTTAGGTCTGAACTAGTTAAAGTATTTTCCTCCATATATTTATCAAGAACTTCTAAAGTTAAATTTATTTGCCAATTAGTACTTTCTCTTTTCAATAATCTTCTTAAAAAATATGATATATCTCTAGAACAATAATCCATTTTACACTTATCAAAATCAATAAGAGATATTTTATTGTTGTCTATTAGTATATTTTTATTTACGTAATCTCCATGACAAAGAGATTTTGAAAGTTCATTAGGAATAATTGATGATGATACTTCAAATGAAATTTTGGCAAGTTCTAAGTTTTCATTAATATTTTCTAGGAATATTTTTGAAAATCTATCGTTGTATTTGTGAGCATTATTAATGCTTAATAGTAGTTGGTTAAAATGTTTTGATATAGTTTCGTTATAATTTTCAAAACCTTCTCTTAAGCTACTGCCAGCTATTGGAGAAAAGTTTTTAGAAGCTATATGTAGTTTGCCTAATGTTTTCGATGATAATAAAACATGGTCTAAGTTATCAAAATCACATTTTTCACCCTTAAGCCAAGGTGTCAATATAAATAGCATATCTTTATATTTAACATATCTATTTCCATCAATAGTAGGTAATAATTTAGGAACATTGATTCCATTCCTATAGCACCATTCCATAGCAGAATATACATATAAAAGATTTGCTTCATTATAATAAACTTTTTTCAAACAATAACTTTTGTTATTAAAATCTATTCTATATACAGCCCTTTGTTTTTCTGTATCTTTAAATTTAATACTGAATATAGATGCTTTCTGAAGGTTATAATGAGATAAAATATTATTCTTTATTTCATTAACAGGAAGCAGTTCATCTCTTAAATCTGATAATAGGTTTTCCATTACTATCTCCTTATATAATTATTCATTATTAAGATATTAGTAAAAAAAGGAAAATATACTTGATATAAAGAAAATATAATTGGTATTAAATATATTATTATAAAATATGTTTAAATAGAGGAAAAAAGAGAAAAATATAGAATATGTAATATAGAGGTGAGATATATGAATGTAAGAGAAAAAATAGAGAATTTCGAAAGGTTGACATTAGTTCCTCATGCTACTTTTAGTACCTCAACTTTAGGAAGAAAAAGAGATGAAAAAAGTGATGCTATAAGAACCTGCTTTATGGTTGATAGAGATAGAATCATTCATAGCAAGTCTTTTAGAAGATTGAAACACAAGACTCAGGTTTATATAAAGACTTTTGGTGATCATTATAGAACAAGGTTAACCCATACATTAGAAGTATCTCAAATTGCAAGAACAATAGGCAGTGGAATTGGCTTAAATGAATATTTGATTGAAGCTATATCATTAGGACATGATTTAGGGCATGTAGCATTTGCACACAATGGTGAAGAAGTATTGAATGAGTTTTTGGAATGTGGATTCAGACACAATGAACAAAGTGTTAGAGTAGTTGAAAAACTTGAAAAAAACGGCTTAGGATTAAATTTAACAACAGAAGTTATAGATGGAATATTACATCATAGTGGTCTTGATAATGGAAATAATAAAGCTAAAACATTAGAAGGAAGAGTAGTAAAGGTAAGTGATAAAATAGCATATCTAAATCATGATATCGATGATTCGATAAGGGCTGGACTTTTAAGTGAAGATGTATTGCCAAAGGAAGTAATAAAGGTATTAGGTAAAACTCATTCTCAAAGGATTGAAACTTTAGTTACAGACGTAATAGAAAATACTACACAGGCGTTAAATAACAATGAAGTTGATATAAAATTTAGTACTGAGGTCTGGGAGGCTATGACAGAGCTTAGAAGATTTATGTTTAAAAATATTTACTTAGGGGATATTTTAAAAGTAGAGAGAAATAAAGCAAAATTTATTTTAGAAAACATTATAAATTATTACTATACTCATGTGGATGAATTACCAACTATATATAAAGAAATAGCTAAAGAAGAAGGATTAAAAAGAGCAGTTGCAGATTATATAGCTGGAATGAGTGATGATTATTGTTTAAATAAATTTAACTCTCTATTTGTACCAAAATTAGTAATATATTAAATAAATGGGTACAATAAAAAGTGTAGATTTAAAAGGAATTTTGAATTTGATAAAGAATATAAATAAAGAAGATTTAATAAATTTTCATAAAAAATTTCCTTTAAAGAAGGAAATAGAGAAAAAATGTCGAAATGAATATAAGTTGACGAAAATTATTAGTAAGGAGGTGAATCTCCTTGCAGATTTCTGAAGAGATTCTAGAAAAGGTAAAAGAACAAAATGATATAGTAGATGTAATATCTGAGTCGGTTAGACTAAAGCGATCTGGAAGAAACTTTTCAGGACTATGTCCATTTCATAATGAAAAATCACCTTCATTTTCAGTATCACAAGATAAACAAATATATAAATGTTTTGGGTGTGGAGAATCAGGAAATGTAATTACTTTTGTTATGAAAAATAAAAATATGCCTTTTGTTGAAGCAGTTAAGTATTTAGCTGATAGAGTTAATATTACAATAGAAAGTGATAAAGGGAGAATAAGTCCGGCTGCTAAAAAGAGAGAATTACTCTATAAAGTTAATGTTGAAGCAGCAAGGTTCTTTTATTCAAACTTAAGATTAACAAAAGAAGCAAAGGAATATTTTTTAAATAGGGGTATTAAGGAAGAGACAATAAAAAGATTTGGATTAGGATTTGCAAAGGATAGTTGGAATAATTTATTGTTTCATTTAAGAAAGTTAGGTTTTAAAGATGATTTACTGCTTGAAGCTGGATTAATATCAACATCTGAGAGAACAGGCAATAAATATGATAGGTTTAGAAACCGGGTTATATTTCCCGTATTTGATTACAGGGGGAAGGTAATAGGTTTTGGAGGAAGGGTTTTAGATGATTCAAAACCTAAATATTTAAATTCTCCTGAAACCTTGGTCTTTCAAAAAGGAACTAATCTTTATGGACTAAACTTTGCAATAAAAAGCAAGATGCAAGAAAGATATTTCATTATTGTCGAAGGATATATGGACTTAATAACTTTGCATCAGTATGGAATAACAAATGTGGTGGCTTCATTAGGTACAGCTTTAACTACAAATCAAGCAAGATTATTAAGACGGTATGCAGATAAGGTAATAATCTCATATGATGCGGATATAGCAGGGCAAGCAGCAACTATGAGAGGTCTAGATATATTAAAAGAAGCAGGATTTGACGTTAGAGTTTTAAGTATTCCACAGGGAAAAGATCCAGACGAATATGTAAGAAGTAATGGAAAAGATGCATTTATAAAATTAATAAATAATGCTGAAGGCTTAATTGATTATAGGCTTAAGAAGGCAGAAGAAGGGATTAACATTAAAGATAGTAACGATTTAATTAAATATGGAAAAAGAGTTACAGAGATATTAGCAAGTGTTAATTCTATAGAAAAGGATGTTTATATTAAAAAAATATCTGAAAATACAGGTATAAGAGAGCAAACATTATATGATTTATTATCAAAAGAAATGACAAAAAATATAAAAGAAAATAATTTTATGAATAATAAGGAAGAAAATGGAACAAAATTATATTTAGAGCCAGCGTTTATAAAAGCTGAGAGATCTTTAATGAAATTATGTTTAAACGAGGAGTATTTTGATTATATTAGTCAATTAATAAGCCAAGATGAGTTAATTCTTCCAGAACATAAGGAGATTTTTTCTATTATTAAAGAAGCTAAAAAGGGAAATATAAATAATATAATTACTTTTTTAGAATCAAAATGTACAAATGTAAAGACAATCGAAGAAATTGTAAAAATAAAAGAACATCATGTACTAACAGGTAAAGATAATAAAAAATTAATACAGGATTTTATCAAGCAATTGGATAATTATAAATTGAATCAAAAACTAAATGAATTAAAACGCAAGCAAAAAGTATTGGAATCACAGGGGAAAATTGAAGAATCTATACAAATCGCAATTGAATTAAAAAGTGTTAATGATCAGTTAAAGAGAGGTGCAAAGTAGTAGGTGGCAATAACGGAAGGAGGTAACAAAATGGTAGATGAAAAAACAAAAGCTAAACAAGGCAAAAAAGAGAATGAGGACAAAAATAGCAAAATGACTATAGTTAAAAATCTACTAGATAAAGGAAGGAAAAGTGGTACTTTAACATATAAGGAAATAATGGATGAGGTTGAGCATATTGACTTAAGTCCAGAACAAATAGAAAAAATTTATGAAGTGCTAGAATCAATGGGAATTGAAGTTATAGGTGAGCCTAATGGAGCAGATGAAGTTGAAGAAGAATTAGACTTAGACTTAACTATTCCAGAAGGAATTGCAATAGATGACCCAGTAAGAATGTACTTAAAAGAAATTGGAAAAGTTCCTTTATTATCTTCTGAAGAAGAAATAGAATTAGCAAATAGAATAGAACAAGGGGACCAAAGAGCTAAGAAAAAATTAGCTGAAGCAAATTTAAGACTTGTTGTAAGTATTGCTAAAAGATATGTTGGAAGAGGAATGCTATTTTTGGACCTTATACAAGAAGGAAATCTAGGGCTTATAAAAGCAGTAGAAAAGTTCGATTATAGAAAGGGCTTTAAATTTTCTACTTATGCTACATGGTGGATAAGACAGGCAATTACAAGAGCTATTGCTGACCAAGCAAGAACTATTAGAATACCTGTACATATGGTAGAAACTATAAATAAGCTAATAAGAGTTCAAAGACAATTGTTACAAGAACTTGGAAGAGATCCATTCCCAGAAGAAATATCAAAGGTTATGGATTTACCAGTAGATAAAGTAAGAGAAATTCAAAAGATAGCTCAAGAACCAGTATCTCTAGAAACTCCTATAGGTGAGGAAGAAGATTCACATCTTGGAGACTTTATACCAGATGACGATGCTTTAGCACCAGCAGAAGCAGCTGCATTTACAATGCTTAAAGAACAATTAATAAATGTATTAGATACTTTAACTCCTAGAGAGGAGAAAGTATTAAGACTGAGATTTGGGTTAGATGATGGAAGAGCAAGAACTCTGGA
Source organism: Clostridium mucosae (assembly GCF_024622765.1). Classification (NCBI taxonomy): domain Bacteria; kingdom Bacillati; phylum Bacillota; class Clostridia; order Eubacteriales; family Clostridiaceae; genus Clostridium; species Clostridium mucosae. The sequence continues at coordinate 16,386 of NZ_JANKAF010000018.1, forward strand.
AGAAGTTGGTAAAGAGTTTAATGTAACAAGAGAAAGAATAAGACAAATAGAAGCGAAAGCTCTTAGAAAGTTAAGACATCCTTCAAGAAGTAAAAAATTAAAGGATTATTTAGATTAGCACCAAAAGGTGCTAATTTTAATTTAGCAAGGAGAAGAATTATGGAACTAAGCGAAAGATTAAATTTTATAATTAAACACATTGAAAGCACATCAGTATTAGCAGATATAGGAACAGATCATGGATATATTCCTTTATATGCACTGAAAAATGGAATTTGTAGTAAAGCAATTGCAGTAGACATAAATAAGGAACCTTTAGATAAAGCAAGATTAAATGCTATATTAGAAGGCATGGGAGATGAATTAGAGTTTAGGCTAGGTGATGGGCTTAAAGCATTAGAAAAAGATGAAGTTGAAGTAACTGTAATTGCAGGTATGGGTGGGAATTTGATTAGAGATATACTTGAATCACAAATTGAAAAAGTTGACTCTATGAAATACTTAATACTTCAACCAGCACAAAATCCGGAAGTGTTGAGAGAGTATCTTTATAATAATAATTATGAAATAATAAGTGAAGATCTTTGTTTAGATGAAAATATATATTATGAACTTTTTAAGGTAAGACGAAAAGAGGGCGAAGCTACTAGTTTAGATTCAATATATTATGAAGTAAGTCCAAAACTTTTAATGCAAAAACATCCTTTAATGAAGGAATACTTAATTTCAAAAGTTGAAAACTATAAAAGAATTATTAGTTTTATTACAGAAAGTACTGTTAATGCAAGTGAAAGAAGAAAATCTATACAAGAAAAAATAGATGTTATTACTAATATGATTAATTTTCTATAAGGAAGATGCTTATGAAAAACGTTAAAGATATTATTAAGATAATGGAAGATTTTGCTCCTAAAACATTAAAAGAAGATTTTGATAACGTAGGATTAATGGTAGGGGATAAAGAAAAGAAGGTAGAAAAAATACTTTTAGCTTTAGATTGTACCTTAGATGTTATAGAAGAAGCAAAGGAAAAAAAGATAGATTTAATAATAACTCATCATCCTCTTATATTTAGAAAACCTAATAGTATAACTACTGATACTTTAATAGGTAGAAAAATAATAGAACTTATTAAAAATGATATCAGTTTATATTCTAGTCATACTAATCTAGACTCAGCTGAGAAGGGTTTGAATGAAACTATAGTAAATATATTAGGGTATGAATCTAAAGAACTTCTAGAGGTTAATAAGAGGGCTAGAAATAGTAATGAAGGTCTAGGAAGAATTATTAGATTAGAAGATTATATTCAATTGGAAGATTTAATTAAAGATATTAAAGAAAAGTTAAACATAAAATCTTTAAAGGTTGTTAGAGGTAGCGAAAAAGTAAAAAATATTGCAGTTATAAATGGAAGTGGCAGTGACTTTTTTGAAAGAGCATACCAAAAAGGAGCAGATTGCATAATAACTGGTGACACAACTTATCATTATGCATCTGATTATAAAGAAATGGGAGTATCTATAATAGATACAGGTCATTTTTCATCTGAATGGATTGTTTTTTTAGAAGTTATAAACAAAATAAAAGATAAATTACAAGACTTAGAAATATTAATATCTACTAAAAGTGAAGATCCTTACACGTTTGTGTAAGGTCTTTTTTTATACACAAAATTTTGAGGTTAAGCATAATATTAATAATAAGAATATTATTGGGAGATGAACTATGAGTAAATCATATTATAAAAAGAAAAACAAATCATGGACAAAAGTATTTCAAGATGGTTTTAAAGATATATGTGATGGTATAGGTAAAAATATTGGAAAGGGTGGAGTCTTTTTTAAAAACTGCGTAAATCCAGGCGCTAGGTTATGTATATTCATACTTATATTATTAACTTTATTACTTTCTGGAATAGGATTTTACTCTTGGGTTATATTAATTATGTTAGTATTAATACTACAATTTGTGTAAATTGTAAAAAATATCATTTGCATTATTAATTAAATTATGTTAAGATAATCTTCGCGAGTAAGACATGCAATCGCTGCTAGACTAGATCTAGGAGAGGAAAGTCGGAGCTCCATAGGGCAGGGTGCTGGATAACGTCCAGTCAAGGCGACTTGAAGGAAAGTGCAACAGAGAGATACCGCCTAAATTTTTAGGTAAGGGTGGAAAGGCGAGGTAAGAGCTCACCAGCATCATGGTGACATGATGGCTATGTAAACCCCACCTGGAGCAAGGTCGAATAGGGAAACAATTAGGAGTTGCCCGCTCCGTTTCCGGGTGTACCGCTTGAGCTTATTGGCAACAATAAGCCTAGATAGATGATTGCTTAATACAGAACTCCGCTTACGGCTTATCTCGTAACATGAAAAACACTAGGTTAATGTCTAGTGTTTTTCTTTTTTTATGCACCATAATGTTTAACAAATATAAGCATAATATCATATTATGTTTATATAGATGAATCCTTTTAGTTATTAAGGAGTTTATCTAATTATGGAGGGAAACTTATGATGAATTTTTGTAGAACTTGTAATGAATTTGCTAGGATACTTGGTGCTAATATTTTAAGTAAAGATAATAATGTCTGTACAGTAACATTTATGAGAAATATAAGAGCAGAAATATTAGGAAGAAGAACACGATCACCATTAGCTTTGTCAGCATTATTTTCTTTTGAGTCTCCAGATAATAATGGTAGAACTCTTAATTTAGGAGAAACAGTTATACTTCAAAGTGAAATAAATGATTTTATATCTGCGTTAAGAGCGAGAGGAATACTAGTAACTGCATTGCATAATCATTGGCTATTTGATAATCCTAGACTTATGTATATTCATTTTGAATCAATAGATAGACCATTGGATTTTGCTAGAAAGGTTGCAGAAGCTTTAAAGGTATTAAGGAGATAGTATAATAGTTTAAACAATTTTTATGGGATATCTATATTTTTAGATATCTCATTTTTAATAAAAATAATAGAGAAAAATAATATTTTTTTATTAAAAAAATATCAAATTACATAGGCTATATTAGGATAAGTGTTAATTCGCTTAAGAGTATTAATGAGTATATTTTTACTAGCATAATATTTATCATTATTAGAAATATATTAGTTTTGTTTAAGCATATTAAAATTGTACACGAGATATGTAAAGGAGAATGATATTTATGAAAGTAAAGATTGTATGTGATAGGGATAATGAAACAAAAGAAGTGGATTTGCCTATGAATGAAGATATATTATTAAAAATTCAAGGCAGTGTACTTGATAGAGATACAGTAGGATACATAGCAGGAGCAAATGTGAAATATTATGATGAGAATGGTAATGAGATAGAAAATATTTTTCTTTTAAATAGATAGTTGAAAAAGTGAATATTTAGCATATAAATTTAATTTTGACTTGATAAAAATAAATAGCACTTAGGATTGATATCCTAGGTGCTATTTTTAGTTGAACTTTAAGTATCTTAGAATACCAGGTAGAAAGCAGTATGAAAAAAATCTACCTGGAAAATAATTAACTACTTGATATAGATAATAAATCAAAGACAAGTTTTATGTCAATTAGAACTTTAATAAATTAAGAAATTTTAGTTTTAATAATAATAAATTATGGTTATAAAAAGTGTATTTAAATAGTATTAAATAATGTATATAAATTATAAAGGAAGGGTACCTAATATTAGAATATAACTCGCAATATTAAATAAGTTAAAGAATATAAAAAGAGGTGAGTTTAATATGGAAAATTTGATAATATTAATTTTTGTTTCTTTATTAGCAGAAAGTGTTTGGGAAACTTTAAAAATGATATGGCAAAATGGTAAATTATCCATAGATAAAATAGGAGCGCTTTGTATAGCTTTAGTAATAACTTTTTCAACTAAATTAGACTTATTAGAGCTTTTAAGTATAAAGTCAAGTATACCATTTCTGGGAATAATACTGACTGGAATATTAATAAGCAGAGGATCAAATTTTATACACGATCTTTTAGTTACTATAGGAACAGTGAAGATAAATAAAAATGGAAGCTAGTTTTATATAAGGAATAATATGAAGTTTAATAATTTTTTGTAGTAGTATCTAGAATTAAATATAGTAACAAATTTAATTATTATATTAAGTGTATTTAAATAATAAAAATATATATTAATAAATTTATATTAAAATTAGATTTTAAGTTTTTTATTTAAGAAATAATTTTTTTAATTTAGTTAATACTATAAATAACTAATAAAATCTTACGAAGGAGGAATTATTATGGGACAAAATAATAATGTAAAAGAAAAGAATAATAGTAGCATCTTGGGATGGATTGGAAGATTAATATTAGTAGCAGTTATTTTAGGAATAACATCATTTTTAACTCCTGGATTTAGTATTCATGGATTATGGTCTTATTTATTAGCAGCAGTTGTTATAACTGTGTTAGATTATTTAGTAGAGGCATTTATGGGTGTAGATGCATCTCCATTTGGAAAAGGAGTAAAAGGGTTTGTAATTGCAGCTGTGATTTTATATTTAGCACAATTTTTGGTACCAAATATGAGAGTATCAATAATTGGAGCGTTAATAGCTGCAGTAGTAATAGGAGTATTAGATGCTATATTCCCATCAAGAGTTATGTAGATTTAATTAGTTTAATTATTATAAAATTGTAAAGTAATAGAACTCTCAGTTAGAGAGTTCTATTACTTTAGAAGTATACTAACTTAAAAGTGCGTACTTGATTTGTAAAAGTATATTTCTTATACTAAATATAGATTAAACTTATAAAGAAAGGTGATTAGAGATGAAGGATTTATTTACACCCTATAAGATAATGGGTTTAGAATTAAAAAATAGAATAGTTATGCCACCAATGTGTCAATACTCAGTTGAAAAGAAAGATGGAATAGCAACAGAATGGCATTATATGCATTATGTAAGCAGAGCAATAGGTGGAACTGGTTTAATAATAGTAGAAATGACAGATGTTGAACCAGATGGACGTATTACAGATTATGATTTAGGATTATGGTGCGATGAGCAAATAGAACCATTAAAGAGAATTATAGATGAATGTCATAAATACGGAGCAAAGGTTGCAGTTCAAATTGCTCATGCTGGAAGAAAAGCAGAAGATGCTGAAATCCCTGTAGCACCTTCACCAATACCATTTGATGATACTTGTAAAACTCCAAGGGAATTATCTACAGAGGAAGTAAAGGAAATGGTAGAAAAGTTTAGACTAGCTGTTAGACGTGCTGTTAAAGCTGGATTTGATGCTATAGAAATTCATGGAGCACATGGGTACTTAATACATCAATTCCATTCTCCATTAACAAATAAAAGAAATGATGAATATGGAAAAGATTTAACAAAGTTTGGTTCAGAAGTTATAAAAGCAGCTAAAAGTGAAATGCCAGAAAACATGCCTCTAATAATGCGTATTTCAGGAAGAGAGTATGTTGAAGGTGGATATGGAATAGAAACAGGAATAGAACTTGCAAGAGCATATCAAAAAGCAGGAGCAGATATGTTCCATATAAGTGCAGGTGGAGAAGGTCCAATAGCAGCAGCAGGAAGACCAGGTACTCATGCAGCTTATCAAGTTCCATATGCAAGAGCCATAAAAGAAGCGTTAAACGCAGAAGTAATTGCAGTTGGAAAGTTAGACGAGCCAGATCTTGCAAATGCTGTAATAGGTAATGAAGAAGCAGATCTTGTAGCAGTTGGAAGAGCTATGTTTAGAAATCCATATTGGGCATTGCAAGCAGCAGTTAAACTAAATAAGAAAACTGATTTACCTAAACAATATGAGTTAGGCTTTCCAAGAAGCATTCAAAATAAATAAGGAGAATGATATGAGAGATTTAAAATATCCAGCTATTTATAAGCATTTTAAAAATAATTATTATGCCGTTATGGGAATTAGTAATATTCAAGAAGATAAAAATATTCTTAATGATAGTGAGATACTTCAAGCTTTTCATACCGAATTAAATTCAACGATAGATATTTATAAAAAAGGAAATTTATATTTTCACTTAGAAAATTACTCAAAAGAATTGGTATTATATAAAGCACTTTATGATGATAAGGGAATATATGCAAGACCTATTGAAATGTTTTTAAGTGAAGTAGATAGAAAAAAATATCCAAATGTAGATCAAGAGTATAGATTTGAATTATTTAGATATTAATTAAAAATAGCTGATAGTAATGTTATTACAAGTACTATCAGCTATTTTTTGTTACAAACTCAAATATTTATGTATATTTTTATCTGTCTCTAGTATATGTACTTTTATCCAGTTAGAAACAACATCTAGTATATTATTAATATACTGTTTTTGATCGATATCTATTGAATAAATATCAAAAGAATTAATTTGTTCTATAAATGAATCATGAGCAAATTTATGAGATAAAAATTTGGAATACCCATTTTTTAGCATAAATTCTTCCTCAGTTTTAAAATGATAAATAGTATAATCTTTTAGTTGCTCTAAAATTGCTATTATCTTATCATATTTATCATCGTCATGATTCTTAAGTAATAGTTCATAGCAATTATCAAGGATATCGAATAATTCTTTATGTTGACTATCGATAACCTCTATGTTTACAGAAAAATTTTCGGACCAAGATCCCATATTATTATACCCCCCAGTATAATATATATGATTCAATTTTAAAATGATATAAAGTTTAATTTTAAATTATAAAAAATTATAGCATTTAAATAGTGTGCAAAATTGAAACATATATTTTATTTTTTATGTTAATCATTTAAGTGTATACTAAATGTTTAGTAAAAGTTTATAATATTAGTATAGCTTAAATAATTTACAAATTTATTATAATATGTGCAAATTAAATACACAATGATAAAAGAAGAACATAACAAAGAAGTTATAAATTAGGATAAATTAGTAATATATAATAAATTTTTATATAATTTAATTTAAAATATGGATTTGATATACATAATATAAAATATAGTAATAATTTACTATATAGAAAATATATCTATAGTAGATAATTAAATTATTATGAAAGAAGTAAAAAGTAATAAGAGAATATAGTAACTTTACTGAAAAATTAATTAACTAATTGACTCTTCTATTTTATGGGTATATATTATGGATATGGTAATAAAATTAGGTATAGAAATAAATTATAAATCCTTCAAATTTAGTATTAAAGATGAAGAGTAAGAAATCGAATATAGTTTAATAAAATATTTAAAAAGTTTAAGTTTTAGGAGTGAAACTATGGAAATTTTAAAGGTATCAATTGGAGAATTTAATGGAAGAGCTGTTGAAAGCTATAATCTAAGGAACTCAAAAGGATTTGGCATAAATGTATTGAATTATGGAGCGATATTAACTGATTTATTGGTGCCAGATAAAAATGGAGTAATAGAAAATGTAGTTTTAAAATATCAAGATTTAAATAAGTATGAGGAAAATCCTTCATATTATGGAGCTTTAATAGGTAGGACTGCTGGAAGAATAGCAAATGGAAAAGTTCATCTAAATGACAACGTTTTATACTTTAATAAAAATTATGGAGTAAATCAAGGGCATGGAGGAAATATAGGATTTAGTAAGAAGTTTTTTGAAATTGAAACATATGCAAATGAAAATGAAGCATATGTTGAACTTTATTACTTAAGTCCATCTGGTGAAGAAGGGTATCCAGGAAATTTAAATTTAACTGTAAGATATACTATTACAGAAAATAATGAATTTAAAATATCATATAAAGCAAAAAGTGATGCAGATACGCTAGTTAATTTAACAAATCACAGCTATTTTAATTTAAGTGGAAATTGCAAGGAAGATATACTAAGTCATTATTTATATATAGATAGTGATTTCTTAATTGAGCTTAATAAAAATTCAGTTCCAACTGGAGAAATTATAAATATTGAAGGAACTCCATTTGACTTTACAAACCCTAAGACAATAGGAAGAGATATAGAAGATGATGATTATCAACTTGAAATTGGACAAGGATACGATCATCCATGGGTTTTAAATGGAGGAGATGATATAAAGCTTAGATTATATCATAAAGCATCTGGTAGACAAATGGACGTTTATACAAATCAAAATAGTGTAGTGCTATATTCACTTAACTTCCCTGACAATGAGCTTTTAGATTGTGGGAAAAAGCCAGGAAGAAGAGGTGCATTGGCTATAGAAACTCAATGTCCACCTATAGGAGAAGATAATACTTTTGCTAAATACTCTATTTTAAGAAAAGGTGAAGAATATAATAAAGAAACAATATATAAATTCTCTATTATATAAACTGTAATATATAATAAGATAAAAGGCAGTACTATTAAAGTATTGTCTTTTTTTATAAAGAGAAATATTTGGTATTAAGAAAAAATAATTTAATCTATAGTGGTTTACTTAATTTTTTTAGTTATATTTTTGTTAAATATCATTTTTTCTAAAGTTACTATATAAAATATAAGTATATAACTGTGGGAGAGGTATTTATATGCAAAAGAGATTAGCTTATGATATATTTATTGGTTTACTATCGCTAATGAGTGCAATAATGATAATATTAGATCTTATGTATAAGCTTCCAATTAGTGTAATAGAAACCTTTTATTATATAAATTTAATAATTTGCTGTATATTTTTTATAGATTATTTATTAAGATTAGTTTTATCTATGAATAAGACTAAGTTTATAGTTAATAATTTCATAGATTTAATTTCTATAATACCTATTATTGGAGTAGGTAAATTTATTTATGCTTTAAATATAGGAGGAGCCATAGACTTAAAATTATTATTAAAGTTATTAAAAGTTATAATGTTGATAATTCTAATAATTAAGTTTAAAAATAAAATAAGGGAATCTATAAGATTAAATAAGTTTAATCATATGTTAATTCTAACAACTATTATAATAGTACTGGCAGCTGTAATTATTTCCTTATTAGAAAATATGAGTTTTGCTGATGCTATTTGGTGGAGCTTTGTTACATTTACAACTGTTGGATATGGGGATGTTTTGCTTACAACCAATTTAGGTAGAGTAGTTGCAATTTTTTTAATGGTTTTTGGAATTGGGTTTATAGGGGTAACGACAAGTACCATAGCTGCCTATATAATAAATAATGATGGAAAAAAGAAGAGAAAAAAAGATTTTAAGACTGAAACTATAGATTTTATTAAATACAAAATAGATAACCTAGATTCTTTATCTGACTCTGAACTTGATAATATATATAAAACATTAAAGACTTTAAAATCAGATAAAAAGAACTAATTAGAATAACATTTATAAGGAGAAAAAGATATATGAAAAAAACTAACAAATTAATTAGTATAGTAGCAGTAATATTACTATTTGTAACAATCTGCATCTATTTAAGTTATATATATTTATTTAAATATATAAAAAATATTGAAATAAACTCAGTTATATCAAGAGAAGAAGTAAGTAAAGAAGAAAATATATTAAATGAGTTTATAAGCAAAAAGTTAATGAGTGAATTAGGTGGTATATACACTAATTATAATAATATTTCTACAGAAGGAGATTTAACTAAAGGCCATGATATTTTATCTGAATCTCAAGGACTTATATTAAATTATTATTTATATAAAAATAATAAAGATGAGTTTTATGATTCATTTAAATACATAAAGGAAAATATGTTTTTAAAAAATGGACTTATTAGCTGGAGAATAGAAAATAATAAAAGTTCAGAAGTATCTGCAACTATAGATGATTTAAGAATAGCAAGAGCATTAATAATTGGAGCAGAGGAGTTTGATAATTTAAAATATAGATATTATGGAATAAAAATATCAAATGGAATTTATAAAAATTTAATTCAAGAAAATAGATTAATAGATTTTCATGATGGATATGGGAAAAGTAATGTAACTACACTATGCTATTTAGATTTATATGCATTAAAGTTGTTTTCTTTATTTGATGATAAATGGAATGATGTGTACAATAAATCAATTCAGATTATAAATGAGGGATATATAAGCGATAAATTACCTCTATATAGAAAGTACTATGATGGTAATGTAGAAAGTTTTGATAATGAAGAAAATATCGATACTTTACTATCAATTTTAGTTATTCTTAATAAGGCTGAGGCTAATGAAGATATAAGTAAAAGTGTTGCTTGGATTAAAGAAAGATTGAAGCATATTGGTTATATATCAACATCTTATAATGTAAATACTATGGATGAAAGCAGAATAGAATCTACATCAATTTATGCAAATATAGCGCAAATAGCAAAAGTTATAAATGATGAAGAACTTTATGATATGGCAATTAACAAAATGAAAAATTTTCAAGTAACAAATGAAAAAAGTAATATATATGGAGCATTTGGTAATGAACAAACAGAAGATGTTTATTCTTATGATAATTTAAATGCTTTATTAGCATTTAGAAGAAAATTTAATAAATAAAAAGTAAAAAAAATTTAATTATAAATCCATAATATTATTTAATTTTTATATTATTTATTAAGAAGATAACTTTATTAATATATTATTGTCTAGAGAAATTTTTATTGTCTAAAGAAATTTTAGCAAAATAAAAAATCTTTATTTGTACTTATATAATAATTTAAATGCAAAATGAGAAAAATAGTACTGGTTGCAGATAACATTATTGGAGGATTACAAATGAAGAACATATTTAGAATATTTTCAAGAGATATAAAAAGCATAGCAACTAATTGGGTTGCATTAATAATTATTGTTGGACTTATGATATTACCATCTTTATATGCATGGTTTAATATTAGAGCTAGTTGGGATCCTTATGGAAATACAGGAGGAATAAAAGTAGCTATAGTAAATAAAGATAAAGGTGGTAGTCTTCAGGAAAAAAATTTAAATGTAGGAGATGAATTAGTAAATAAACTTAAAGAAAATGGTAGTCTTGGATGGAATTTTGTTAGCGAAGAAGAGGGGAATCAAGGCGTAGAAAAAGGAAAGTATTATGCAACGATAATAATACCTGAAAACTTTACAGAAGAAACATTATCTATAATTAGTAAAGAGATTAAAAGGCCTACTTTAATATATAAGGTAAATCAAAAAAGTAATGCTATCGCACCTAAGATAACTGATAAAGGTATAACTACAATTAAATCTCAAGTTGATAGTAATATAATTGAAACTGTAGATGGAACTATCTTTAAAATATTAAATGAAGCTGGGGTTAGTCTTGAAGGATCAAGAGATAAAATATTAAAGCTAATAAATGGTGTAATAAATATTAATAGCAGAATGCCAGAAATAGAAAATATAATAAATCAAGCTTATGATGGCAGTGCTAAAGCTGATGATTTAGTTAACAAAGTAAAGGATACTTTGCCTTTGCTACAAGATACATTAAAGACTAGTAATGATTTATTAGCTGACACTAAAAATGCATTAGAAAAGTCTAAAGAAGGTTTAAAAGAAGTTGCACCAGTAATAAAAGAAGATTTGGAATTTATAAATAATGCGTTAAGTGGAATAGAAGCTGGTATTGATGGTCTTATGAATATTAATATTGATAAGGATGCTATAATAAGGAGACTTGATAATGTGAGTCTACATATTACAGAGGTTAGCGATAAGATTAGTAATATAATAAAGGTTTTAGAGCCGTTATCAAAATTTAATGATAACTTAAAAGCTGTGATAAATGATTTAAATTTAGCAAGCTCAAAATTGCAATCAATTAATAGTATTATAGGTGAAATTCAAAACTCAGTAGGTAACAATAACCCGATTGATAAAAATAAACTTCAGCAAATTAAGGATTTAGTGACAAGCAATAAAAATATAATTTCTAATATTTTAAATAATTATGATTCACAATATATTCCTGCTATTAATAAAGCAATTGATCAAATGAATACAATTGCTGATAACAGTATTAAACTAGTTGGAGAAGCTACTACTTCTATTCCTGATATAGCAAGTTTATTAGAAAAGTTAGATAAAGGACTTAAAGTAGGAAGAGAAGATATAGGAAAGCTAAAAGAAGAAATGCCAACTATAAAATCAAGTTTAGCTAATATATCTTCAAAATTGTCTTCTATAAATAATGAGGAAGAAATAAATAAAATATTAAGTTTAATGAAGAATGATTGGCAAGCGATAAGTGATTTTTTAGGTAGTCCAGTAGAAATAAAAGAAGAAATATTATTTTCTATTCCTAATTATGGTTCTGCAATGTCTCCGTTTTACTCAACACTTGCTTTATGGGTGGGGGCCTTAATTTTAGTTTCTTTATTAACAACAAATCCGCATGGATTTAATGAAGAAATAAATTTTAAACCTTACGAAAAATATTTTGGAAAGTTTTTAACTTTTGCATTTATAGGAATATGCCAATCTTTAATATTAAGCTTAGGAGATATATATTTGTTAAAATGTTATGTGTTAAATAAGTGGTTATTTATAGGAATAAGTATTTTAAGTAGCGTAGTATTTATATTAATAGTTTATACTCTAGTTTCTATATTTGGAAATGTAGGTAAGGCAATAGCAGTTATACTATTAGTTATTCAAGTTGCTGGAGCAGGAGGAACTTTCCCAGTTGAAGTTATGCCTAGCTTTTTCAAAAAGGTAAATCCATTTTTACCATTTACATATTCAATTTCAGCTATGAGGGAGTCTGTAGCAGGAATTGTAAGGTCAAATTTAACTAGAGATATAACTATGATAGTTATTTATGGAGTAATATCTGTAATAATAGGATTATTCCTAAAGGGACCTATAAATAAGATAAGTAAAAAGTTTATTGAAAAATTAAATGAAAGTGGATTAGTAGGTCATTAATAATTAGTAATAATAAAGAAATATAAGGAATTCAGAATATCTGAATTCCTTATATTTCTATTAGAGTTTAGTAGAACATATCAATTAATAATTTTAGAAGTGATTTAATATTTTAATTTTACATTTGTACCTTAGATTTTAAAGTCTTTTTGCATAAGTAGAAAAAGTAAATTTATCTGGTCTATGGCGTGATTCAGTATATTCAAACAAAGTTCCATCTTCTAAATATACATAATTTTTTATTATAGCAACTAAATTGTAATTATTTAAATCTATAAATTGTATATCTAGCTTAGAAGCAGGTTCTACCGAAACTATTTTTTGAGCTCCAGCTATTTTTAATGAAAGATCATTTTCTATATATTCATAAATTGATTTACTTGCAATATTTTCATCTAAATCTTTAATCATGTCTTTTAAAAAGTAATTTATATCTAATATACTTTCTTCTCCATCTATATTTCTAGATCTTATTATGTAAAGAACCTTTGCTCCCAACGAAAAACCTGTTTTTTTTGAAAGTTTTTCATCTACTATTAACTCTTTAAAATTATGTACATGTGTTGAATAATCCATATTGTTAGTTATTGAAGCTTCTTTAAAACTTTGAAGTCCACCAACTAAAAACTTAAGTTGTTGTTTTTCTAAAATAAAAACTCCTTTTCCATGAACGCTTGCAACAAGGCCTTCAAAAGATAGTTGATTTATTGCACGTCTAACTGTATTTCTACTTACATTAAATAATGATGTTAATTCATTTTCAGAAGGGAGTTTTTCACCTGCTTTAAACTCATCATTTAATATTTTATTTTTTAAATACTCATATATTTCTGTATATTTTACTTGTTTCATATAAGCTAAAATCTCCTTTAGAGGTTGATATATAGTATATTATAGCACTAAGAGGCAAAAATAAAATATAAAAAGGAAAATAAACTTGTTTAAACAAGTGTTGACATACTTGTTTAAACAAGATATAATGTAATCGTAATCAAAAATAAAATATTTAAAAGGAGAGAGAGCTATGGGAAAGTTTAAACAAGAAGCATTAGACTTGTTAGAACTTATTGGAGGAAAAGACAACATTGCAAGTGCAAGTCATTGTGTAACTAGATTAAGGTTTGTATTAAAGGATGAAAAGATCGCTAAAGAAAGAGCAAAGGATATTGAAAAATTACCATCAGTTAAAGGTACTTTTATAAATGCAGGTCAATTTCAAGTTATCATAGGAAATAATGTACAAGCTTTTTATGATGATTTAATTCAAGTAACAGGATTAAAGGCACAATCAAAAGAAGAAGTTAAAAAAGCAGCTCAAAAAAATATGTCAATAGTTCAAAGAATTATAGCTGGACTTGCTGAAATATTTATTCCTATTTTACCAGCAATTATAACAGGTGGTTTAATACTAGGGTTTAGAAATATAATTGGTGACTTAGCTATTTTTGGAGATGGTACACAAACACTTACTCAATTGCATCCAGTTTTAGCCGAAATTCATAGCTTTTTATGGGTTTTAGGAGAAGCTATATTCCACTTCTTACCTGTAGCAGTAACGTGGTCAACTGTTAAAAAGTTTGGTGGTTCAGAAATATTAGGAATTGTATTAGGAATAACTTTAGTATCTCCTCAGCTTTTAAATGCTTATGGTTATGCAGAAGCAGTACAAAATGGTTCAGTTCCATTCTGGAATTTTGGATGGTTTACAATAGATAAGGTTGGCTATCAGGCTCAAGTTATACCAGCAATTTTATCAGGTATAGTTTTATCTAAAATTGAGCTTACATTACGTAAATATATACCAGATGTATTAAAGCTTATAGTAATACCATTTGTAACACTTTTAATTACAGTTTTATTATCATATATAATCATTGGACCGATTTCAAGAGAGCTTGGTAACTATATAGCAATTATCTTTAATTATTTATTAACAGGTCCATTTAAAATATTAGGTGCAATAATATTTGGGCTAGCTTATGCACCATTAGTAATAACAGGTTTACATCATACATTTATTGCGCTAGATTTACAATTAATAGCTAATGGTGGGACAATGATTTGGCCATTAATAGCATTAAGTAATATAGCTCAAGGAGCATCAGCAGTTGCAATGTTAATTATATATAGGAAAAATGCAAGAATAAAATCAATTGCAGCATCAGCTGGAATATCTGCATGGCTTGGAGTTACAGAACCAGCTATGTTTGGAATTAATCTTAAGTACAAATATCCATTTGTAGCAGCAATAATTGGTTCAGCAGCTGCAGCAGTTGTATCTATAATTTCAGGGGTGCTAGCAAATTCTATTGGAATAGGTGGACTACCAGGATTTTTGGCGATACAACCTAAGTATTGGGTGCCATTTATAATAGCAATGGGTGTAGCAATAGTAGTTCCAATAGTATTAACTTTCATATTCAATAAAAAGTTTGGAACAGATATAGAAAATTTAGAATAATAGAAATTGGAGCTGTCGCACAATTAGAATTAAATGGACGCTTGCGGTAGCCCCATAGTTATTAAGAGGTGAAATAAATGAAAAATCAAAATTGGTGGAAATCATCAGTAGTATATCAAATTTATCCTAAAAGTTTTAAGGATAGTAATGGAGATGGAATTGGAGATATAGTCGGAATAATAGAAGAGTTAGATTACTTGAAGAGTTTAGGGGTGAAGGTACTTTGGCTTACACCTATATATGTGTCACCTCAAAATGACAATGGATATGACATAGCAGATTATTATAATATAGATAAGATGTTTGGGACTCTTGAAGATTTTAAAAGATTATTAGAAGAAACTCATAAAAGGGAAATGAAATTGATATTAGATATGGTAGTGAATCATACTTCTACAGAACATTTTTGGTTTAAAGAGGCCATTAAGGGAAAAGATAATCCATATCACGATTTTTATATATGGAGAAAAAGTTCTAATAATTGGAGATCTAAATTTGGTGGATCAGCATGGCAATATGTAGAAAGTTTAGATGAATATTATCTTCATTTATTTGATGTAACTCAAGCTGATTTAAATTGGGAAAATCCGATTCTTAGAGAAGAAATATTTAAAATGATGAGATATTGGCTTGATATGGGAGTAGATGGATTTAGATTAGATGTTATAAATTTACTTTCAAAAGATACAAGATTCTTAGACGATGATTTTACATCAGCAACTAGAGACGGTAGAAGATTTTATACAGATGGGCCGAAGATTCATGAATACCTAAACCTTATGAATAAAGAGGTATTTTCAAAATACGATGAAATAATGACTGCAGGTGAAATGTCATCAACTACAATAGATAATTGTATAAAATATACTAATCCTGATAATGAAGAATTAAATATGACATTTAATTTTCATCATTTAAAAGTAGATTATCCTCAAGGAGAAAAATGGAAGTTAGCTCCGTTTGATTTTGGAAAATTAAAAGATATTTTATTTAAATGGCAAGTACAAATGGAAGAGGGAAATGGTTGGAATGCTTTATTCTGGTGCAATCATGATCAACCTAGAATAGTATCTAGATTTGGAAATGATACAGTTTATAGAGAAGAATCTTCAAAGATGTTAGCAACAGCAATACATTTAATGAGAGGAACACCATATATATATCAAGGTGAAGAAATTGGAATGACAAATCCAGGCTTTGATAGTATTGATGATTATAGAGATGTAGAATCATTAAATGCCTATAATATTCTATTAGATAAAGGAATAAATAAAGAAGAAGTTTTAAATATATTAAAAAATAGATCAAGAGATAATTCAAGAACACCAATGCAATGGAATAATGAAGAAAACTCTGGATTTACAAAGGGAACACCTTGGATAAAGGTTGCAAATAACTTTAAAGATATAAATGTAGAGCTTGAAAAGAAAAAATCGAATTCAATAATAGATTATTATAAATCTTTAATAGATTTAAGAAAGAATAATGAAATAATATCTGAAGGAAGTTTTCTCCCTGTATTAGAGGACCATTCAAAGATACTGGCTTATATTAGAGAGTATGAAGGTGAGAAAATCTTAGTTGCATGTAATTTTTATGGAGAAAAGACTATGGCATCTTTAAAGGAGATAGAAAATATAAAAACTACTGTAATGTTAAATAATTCAGACGAGAATAAAATTGTTGAAGATAAGATATTTTTAGCACCTTATGGATGCATAGTGGTTTCTTTAAATAAATAAGTGTTGTTTTAAACATATTTATAAATGAACAACCATGTATGAAAAAGTATATTAATCTTTCTTATACATGGTTGTTATATTTTTTATATAAGGATTTTATAAGTTAAATAATTTAATAAATGATTGAAAAGTTGTATTAGATAAATTAAAATAGACTATATAAGTTGTAGTAAATATTCTACATTTATCTTTACTATATTTATAATTGATAGTATTTAAGTAAAGTAATTATTATGCAGATGTGGCGGAATGGCAGACGCATCATCTTGAGGGGGTGACGGGGAATTCCTCGTGCGGGTTCAAGTCCCGCCATCTGCACCAGATTTATAGGAAGCTCGAACTTTCTATTCGAGATTAATAAAAAACTAGACGTTATCGTCTAGTTTTTTATTTTTTGTACTAGTATTACTTTATTAAAGCAGTTGGTAAAAACACTAAACCAATAAATGACAAGACAATAAATAATATACTTACTATTAAAAATATTTTTATACAAGGACTTTTTAGAAATCTTAATACATAACTTTCTTTTGGATTGCTTGGATTATAGTAAACATCTAATTCAGTTCCTATTGGAAATTTATCTTTTAATACATTTGTAGAAGTATGAACATTTTTACTAATAACTAAATTAGTATCTGAAATGTTATTTTCAACCTCTGAATTCACATTTTTAAAAGATGATGATTTGCTAATAACGAAGCTATATCTTAAACGTTGATTATAGGTTATATTATTTACAATGTATTCAACAATAGGAAAATATACTCCATTATTACTCCATAATGTATATTTAACAACTTTTCCTTTCGCAACTTGAGTACATCTTTTAAGAATATTTGTATCTCTATTCTTAAAAATTAGTGCTAACAATAAAAAAACTAACCCATCAATAAAAAACATTATAAAAAATAAAATGTTTATTTTTATAAATTCTCCCTATCTTTCTATAATAAATTTAACAGAGAATCATAAAATTTTATCCT
Organism: Clostridium mucosae; assembly: GCF_024622765.1. Classification (NCBI taxonomy): domain Bacteria; kingdom Bacillati; phylum Bacillota; class Clostridia; order Eubacteriales; family Clostridiaceae; genus Clostridium; species Clostridium mucosae. Next base: position 34,423 of record NZ_JANKAF010000018.1, read on the forward strand.
AAATTAGTAAATGCAATTTAGTTCGTTCATTATTTTTGCACCTATAGCAGTCATAGGTATTTTTTTCATTGGAGACGTATTAGATAAAATAACTACTCCAGTATTTTTTTCTTTATTAAATGCAATATAACTATTAAAATTACTCGTTCCTCCATTATGCCAAATAATATCATTTTTTGTGTCAATAATCCAAGCCATTCCTATCTTATCCATTTTTATATTCATTTTTTCATACATAAAATTATTAGCATTTATTTCTTTTAATTCTTTACTAGTATTATTTATATAATCTGTATCAGAATTCATATATAATTCCAAGTATTTTGCCATATCTTCTATATCAGATATAATCGCTCCAGCTGGAATATATCCATCATCTTGCTTCCAATTCCAATAACCTTTTAAATTTCCAGTACAAGTAGCAACTTTTGTATTTTCAAGATTTAATTCGTTGGTAATAAATTCATTCATTAGAGTTACAAAGTCTTTGTTATAGACTTTTTCTAAAACAAGTCCTATAACAGATATGCCAAAGTTTGAATATTGAAATTTATAATCTTTATCCTCTAAATCAATATTTTTTACTTTGTTTAGTATATTTTCTTTGCCAATACCATAAAAGTCGTTATCTTCATTAAACTGATTATTTATCATTTGTTTATCAAAATAATAGGATTTATAGCCAGATGTATGGGTTATAAGTCTTTCTATTGAAGGATAATACTTATCTTTGTCAAGTTCTAAATATTCATTAATAGAATCGTTAATGTCTATTTTGTTTTCACTCATAGCCTTTGAAAGAATTAGAGATACGAAAGTTTTACTAATTGAGCCAATTTCATAATCATATTTTGTATATTTTTCTTGTTTTCCATCTTTATTATAAATTTCATAATCTATTGTTCCATCTTTTATTATAGCAACAGAAATTTTACTATTATCATCATCTTTAGTTACATATTTTATCATATCCTTCGAACTCATTTTTTCTAGCCGACTTAATTGATACATTTTGTTGATAAATATTATTATTCCGATTAAAACAACTATTCCTAATAATATTAAAATAACTTTTAAAATCTTTTTTTTCACTCAAATACAACTCCACGTTAAATTAATTTTTTAATTAGTAATTAATATAAATATATTATTAAATTTGAATATATTTCCAAATTATATTACTTATACTATAATTTATTTAGTGATTGATATTTAAGGTTATGAATCAACAGGCGGTCCTAAAATTCTTTGGAACGAGGTCCAGACACAAGTAAGAAGGATTTTAAAAGTGAAATTTGGATACCAGTAGTAAAATCTAATAATAATTTTTAAAATATTATAAATATTAAGAGTTTATAATATGAACATTACTATATTTATAATATAATATTTAATATGGAAAAAATAAAAAATGAATTTTATAGACTACATTTCTAATAATTAATTATAGAGTGTAGTCTTTTTAATATATGGGAAAGGATAGAACCTATATATTATTAATAAATTGTGTTTGGGTGATAATATGAAGGGAAATAGGCTATTTGAAATAATATATATTTTACTAGATAAGAAGAATGTTAAGGCAAAAGAGTTAGCAGAGTATTTTGAAGTATCACAAAGAACTATTTATAGAGATATAGAAGATTTATCTCAGGCTGGGGTTCCTATTTATATGACTAAAGGTAAAGGTGGAGGAATAAGTCTTTTATCTGACTTTATATTAAATAAAACAGTTTTATCACATGAAGAAAAGAAAGAGATATTAGCAGCTATGCAAGGTCTTAATGCTGTTAACCAAAATGAGTTTAATGGAGCATTATCTAAATTAAGTTCATTTTTAGGCGGTAATAATGAAAATTGGATAGAAGTTGATTTTTCAAATTGGGATAAAAATAATGATTTAGGAGATAAATTCACATCTATAAAGAATTCTATAATAAATAAAAATTTAATATCCTTTGAGTATTTTAATTCAAAGGGAGAATCACTAGAACGAAGTGTTGAACCTTTGAAATTAGTTTTTAAAGGCCAAGGATGGTATTTATATGCTTATTGTAAGCAAAGAAAAGATAATAGATTCTTTAAGCTTACAAGAATGAATAATGTAAAGATTAGTTCAGAGAAGTTTACTAGAACTGCTCCTAATAAATTATTTTCAGAAGAAGATATAGGATATTCTAATAAATTAATACATCTTAAATTAAGAGTAAATAAGAAGCTAGGCTTTAGGATATATGATGAATTTCAAAATCATTCTTTAGATGATAATGGTGATTTTATAGTTGATTTAGATTATCCATCAGGGGATTGGCTATTTGGATATCTAATGTCTTTTGGAGAAAATATAGAAGTTCTTGAGCCTTTACATATAAGAGAAGAAATAAAAAAAAGGCTAATATCTGCTTTAAATAAATATTAATATGACAGAATGGTGTCATATTAAAGCTTATATAATATAACTATAGTTACTAAAATTACTTTATCAATTGATACTTAGATATATTATAAAAGATAAGCTAGGGGGAATAGAAATGGAAAAATTAGATTATAAAAAAGCTTTTAAGGATTTATACTTACCTAAAACACAACCTATGGAAATAACTGTACCTGCAATGACATTTATAATAGTAGATGGAAAGGGAAATCCGAATGATAAAGATGGAGAATATCAAGCTGCCATTGAATTATTATATTCTTTGTCTTATACAATAAAGATGAATAAAGACATAAGAAATAAAATAGAGAACTATTTCGATTATGTTGTACTACCTCTTGAAGGACTATGGTGGTTAAAAGATGATGATATGGATTTTAGTAAAAAGGATAAATATATTTGGACTTCTATGATAAGACAACCGGATTTTGTAACAAAGGAAATATTTAATCTTGCTTGTGAAGAACTTAAAAAGAAAAAGTCTAATATTGATGTATCGAAAGCTAGATTAGAAATATTTAATGAAGGATTATGTGTTCAATGTATGCATATTGGACCATTTGACCAAGAGCACATAACTACTGAAAAAATTGATAAATATATTGAAGAAAATAACTTAATTAATGATATTTGTGGAATTGACGGAGAGGGTAAAATTAGAAGACACCACGAAATTTATTTATCAGATCCAAGAAAAGTTAATAAAGAAAAGATGAAAACTATTATAAGACATCCTGTTAGGAGGAAGTAATGGAGGAAATTATAACATTAAGTTATAACAATATTGATTGTGAACATATTTGCTGCTCTTTATCAGATAAAAAAGGTGAATGTGGAGTATATTTAAAGAAGGAATGGTTAAAAGAAAGATTTAATGATGGATTGATATTTAATAAAATAAATGTGAGGGGTAAAGCATTTATTGAATATATTACAATAGAAAATGCATGGGTACCTATTGAAGGCGATAATTATATGTATATAAATTGTTTTTGGATATCTGGAAAATTTAAGGGCAAAGGGTATGCTAACAGATTATTAAATGAATGCATTGACGATTCAAAAAGAAAAGGAAAGAATGGTATTATAACTCTTTCATCAAAAAAGAAAATGCCATTTTTATCAGATCCAGAATACCTAAAGTATAAAGGTTTTAAAGTATGTGATATAGCTAATCCTTATTATGAGTTATTATATTTACCATTTTCAGATGAATATAATGTACCTAAATTTAAAAGTTATGCAAAGTATGGAATATGTGATGAGAATGGACTAATAGTATATTATTCGGATCAATGTCCTTATACAAGCAAATATGTTGATTTAATAAAGAAGATTTCAAGAAAAAATGGAATTGATATAAAGGTAATTAAGTTTGAAACTAAAGAACAGGCACAAAATTCTCCATGTCTATCTACAACTTATAGCTTATTTTATAATGGAGAATTTATAACAAATGAAATATTATCAGAAAGCAAGTTTAATAAATTTATTATAGAGAAAGGGCTTGTTTAGGAGAGATTTATATGGATTATATAGCTTCAAAAAGTATTATATCAGGATATAGGGAAAGTAATAATTGGTTTGGGATTAATTATAACATGAATATATACAAGGGATGCAGTCATGGATGTATATACTGTGATAGTAGAAGTGAGTGCTATGGAATAGAAAATTTTGATATTGTTAGAATTAAAGAAAATTCTTCAGAAATAATAAGAAGAGAATTAAAATCTAAAAGGAAAAAAGGAGTTGTTGGAACAGGGGCTATGAGTGATCCTTACAATCCTTTTGAAAAGAAGCTTTCTTTAACACGCAGTGCATTAGAAAGCATTGATAATAATGGATTTGGAATAGCAATTGCGACAAAAAGTGATTTGATTGTAAGAGATATTGATGTTTTAAAAAGAATTAAAAATCATTCACCTGTGCTTTGTAAAATTACAATTACAACAGCAGATGATGATTTATGTAAGAGGATTGAGCCAAATGTTGTAGTTACATCTAAGAGATTTGAAGCAATAAAAAAATTATCACAAGAAGGCATTTATACTGGAATTTTATTAATGCCGATTTTACCATTTATTAATGATACAGAAGAAAATATAATTAATATTGTAAGGCTAGCAAAAGAAAACGGAGCTAAATTTATATATCCTGCATTTGGTGTAACTTTAAGATCTAATCAAAGAAACTACTTTTTTGATATGATAGATAAATCTTTTCCAGGAGTTAAAGACAAATATATAAGAAATTTTGGGAATGAGTATAGATGTAGTAGCCCTAATGCTAGAAACTTATATAAAGTTTTTACAAATGAATGTAGAAGATTGGGGTTACTTTATAATATGGAGGATATAATTTATGTCTATAAAAGGGAATATAATAATGAGCAATTAAGCTTATTTAATATTTAAATATAAGGTTTAAGTATTTTAATTATGTATTCCTTATTTATAATTTCATTACTTCATATTTGGGTGGATATATGTAAATTTGTACTTAGTTTAAGTCACTAGGTAATAAGCCAATTTACATATGTCCATCTTTTTATTTCAATTAATATAGTTAATTTTGTACAAGCATCTTTTATATGTTATTATAATTATAAAGTTTATTAGCATATGATAAAGGTTAAATTTAGGAGGATAAACATGATTAAAGCAGTATTATTTGATTTGGATGGAACATTACTAGATACAAATGAATTAATATATAATTCATTTGATAAAACTTTTAAAGATAGATTAGGAATAGAATTAAAAAGAGAAGAAATAGTAGACTTTTTTGGAAGGCCTCTAGGAGAGCCATTTAAAAAGCATGCTAAAGAAGAAGATGTTGCAGATTTAGTAGCTTATTATAGAGAGTATAATGAAGCAATACATGATACTATGTGTTTTGCTTTTGATGGAGTTAAAGAACTTTTAACTAGTCTTAAGGAAAAGAAAATTAAGATAGGTATAGTAACATCAAAAAGAGCTGAGCTTGCTATAAGAGGAATGAAGATAGCAGGAATATATGATTTTATGGATATAATTATAACTCCAGAATCAACAGAGCTTCACAAACCAAATCCAGATCCAGCACTTAAAGCATGTAGTGAATTAGGAATAGAACCAAATGAAGCTATTATGGTTGGAGATAGTCATTATGATATATATTGTGGAAAATCAGCAGGATGCAAGACGTGTGCAGTAAATTATACTTTTATAGGAATAGATAAATTAGAAGAATCTGAGCCAGATTATTTTATAGATAAGCCAATGGAGATTTTAACTTTATTATAATTAGGAGGATAAAATGAAAAAAATAGTAATTTTAGATGGAAAAACTTTAGGGGAACTAGATTTTACTAAATTAAGAGAATTTGGAGAATTAGCTTATTATGATACTACGAGATCAGAAGAGGTAGTAGAAAGAATAAAAGATGCTAATATAATTTTAACTAATAAAGTAGTATTAAATGAAAATAATCTAAAAGAAGCTAAGAACCTAGAACTTATATGTGAGACTGCTACAGGCTTTAATAATATTGATATAGTTTATGCAAAGAAGAATGATATTGCAGTTACAAATGTTGCAGGATATTCAACAAATACAGTAGCTCAACATACTTTTGCAACAGTTTTATCTTTATATGATAAATTATCTTATTATGATAATTATGTTAAATCCGGAGATTATGCAAAGTCTGGTCTTTTCACTAATGTTAGTAAGCCATTTTATGAATTAGAAGGTAAAACATGGGGAATTATAGGTTTTGGAGCAATAGGAAAAAGAGTAGCAAAGATAGCAGAAGCTTTTGGAGTTAATGTAATTTACTATTCTACTTCAGGAAAAAATTCAAATAGTGAGTATAATAGAGTAAGCTTTGATGAATTATTAGATAAGTCTGATATAGTTTCTGTTCATGCGCCACTAAATAAAGATACTCAAGGTTTAATTAACTATGATGCTATTAAAAAGATGAAAAATTCAGCTATATTAGTTAATATGGGGAGAGGTCCAATAGTGGTTGAGGCAGATTTAGCAAAGGCAATGGATGAAGAGCTTATTGCTGGTGCTGCTTTAGATGTATTTGAAGTAGAACCTATTAAAGAAGATAATCCATTAATATCTATGAAAAATAAAGAAAATTTAGTTTTAACACCACATATTGCTTGGGCAAGTGTAGAAGCAAGAGAAAGATTGTTTGAAGAAGTGATTAAAAATATTAGAGCTTTCTATAATGATGAAATAAGAGGAAGAGTAGAACTATAAATATAATAGAATTATAGTTAGAAATATTTGACAAAAAAATAAAATTATAGTATATTACTAATTAACTCAATATTGAAAGGCTTAGAATGAGAATAGTAGAAAGTAAGAGATGTTAAAGAGAGTAGGGAGATGGTGAGAGCCCGCATATTATCGCTTTTGAACTCGCTCAGGAGCTACAAGACTGAATGGGGAAGTAGGTTTTGTCGGCATTGTTATGCCGTTATTTCAATTAAGTTAAAACTTGGATGGTACCGCGTAAATCGCTCCAATTAGGAGTGTGTTTATGCGGTTTTTAACTTTCCGTATTTATAAATAAGGGGGCATTAAAATGAATTATCAAAAGTATAAAAGGTTTCAAACAATCAAGTTAAAGGAAAGAACATGGCCAGATAATGAAATTAAAAAAGCGCCTATATGGTGTAGTGTTGATCTTAGAGATGGAAATCAAGCATTAATTAATCCTATGACAGTAGAAGAAAAAATAAAAATGTTTAATCTTTTAATAGAATTAGGATTTAAAGAAATAGAAGTTGGATTTCCATCAGCATCTCAAATAGAGTTTGATTTTTTAAGAACTTTAGTAGAAAATAACTTGATTCCTGAAGGGGTAAAGGTTCAAGTTTTAACACAAGCTAGGCCACATTTAATACAAAAGACTTTTGAAGCTTTAGAAGGAGTAAAAGAAGCTATAGTTCATATATATAATTCCACATCTATATTACAAAGAGATGTTGTATTTAATATGAGCAAAGATGAAATAAAGTCTATAGCAGTAGAGGGAACAAAATTAGTAAAAGAGTATGCAAACTCTTTTAATGGAAAGTTATACTTAGAATATTCACCAGAAAGTTTTACAGGAACAGAGGTTGATTATGCACTTGAAGTATGTGAAGCTGTATTAGATACATGGGGAGCTAGTAATGATAATAAAGTAATAATAAATCTTCCATCTACAGTAGAAATGGATACACCTAATGTATTTGCAGATCAAATAGAATGGATGTCTAGAAATTTTAGTAATAGAAATAGATTAATATTAAGTGTACATCCACATAATGACAGAGGAACAGGAGTTGCAACTGCAGAGCTTGCAATGTTGGCAGGGGCAGATAGAGTTGAAGGAACTTTATTTGGAAATGGAGAACGAACAGGAAATGTTGATATATTAAATTTAGCATACAATATGTTTTCTCATGGCATAGATCCTGAGCTAAAATTAGACAATATAAACAAAATAATAGATATATATGAAAAGTGTTGCAAAATACCTGTTCATATAAGGCATCCTTATGCAGGAGAACTTGTATTTACTGCATTTTCAGGTTCTCATCAAGATGCAATAAATAAAGGAATGAAAAAGTATATAGAAAGAAATAGTGATATATGGGAAGTACCATATTTACCTATAGACCCTAGTGATTTAGGAAGAGAATATGAAGCCTTAGTTAGGATAAATAGTCAGTCAGGAAAAGGTGGAGTAGCATTCGTTTTAGAAAGCCATTTTGGGTATAAGATGCCTAAGAGTATGCATAAGGAGTTTGGAGATATAATACAAAAGATAACAGAAAAACGTGGAGAAATATCACCAAAGGTAATTATGGAGAAATTTAAAGAAGAGTATTTAGATGTTGAAGGACCATTTAAATTATTAAAATTTAAGATAGAAGATAGTGATAGTTTAAATATTGAATCACAAAATACTAAAATAGATGTTACATTCTTATTCAATGGAGAAGAAAAGAGTTTTATAGCAGAAGGAAATGGACCAATAGATTCATTAAAGAAAGCATTAATTAAAAGTAATTTAATTAAAACTACAATACTAGATTATGCAGAACATTCTTTAGGAGAAGGATCAGAGGCTAAAGCAGCTGCTTATGTTGAGATGAAAAGGTTAGATAATTCTAAGGTTACTTTTGGAGTAGGGGTAGATAGTAATATAACTATAGCATCAATAAAAGCAGTATTTAGTGCTATAAATAGACTTTATAGAAATTAGAAAATTAGATATTAGATTATTTCAGCGAGCTCAAATTTGGGGTTGAAAATTTAAAAGCACATTAAATTTAGCATTAAAATTCAAATTCAAATAGCTCTAAAGCAACTATTTAACTAGTTTTAATGCTATTTTTTATAAAAAACACATGTAAATTAAAAACAAGTTCGCAGCGTTAATAAATTTATTAATGTTGTGAACTTTAATGTGATTTTTTAATGTGAATAAATTAGAAAAAATAAATGGAATATATTTGAAAATTGTGTTATTGTAATATTAAATAAGCATTTCGAAAGAGTATTAAATTATTCTCTATTTATATTTAAATGTGAGGAGTTATATGGTAACTAAAAAGAAAATAGAAAAATTAGGATATAAGTTAGCGATAATTTTTTTTGTAATACAAATAATAATTCTTTGCACATATAAAGAAATAACTGTTATTTCTAATGTGTTCTTAACTATCGCATCAATTTTATTAGCTACTACAACTGTCTATAAATATTTTTTTAACAAAAATGATTTCCAATAAAATATGTATCATAAAAGTAAGATTCAGATAATATTTTTATCGAAGGCTATGATAATAAACAACTTTAATATATTACAAACTAGAAAAGGTCGAGCATAAACCCGACCTTTATTTTTGTGATTTTTATTATATATTAAAGTATTAAATAGTTTTATAAATTTTCAGCTTTTTCTTCTGACCATTGATTTTCTTGCCATTCTTTAAGTAAATCATCAAGAATTTTTCTTAAAACTTTACCTATTATATAGTAGCAATTATCATTTAGATTAGCTAGTGAAACTCTTAGAGACCATTCAGAAGAAGCAAATCCATCTCCATTTAATAGAATCACAGAGTAATTTTTAGCTAAATCATATAATATATCAAATGGCGTATAATTTGATAATATATAGTTAGCAAAATCTTCATTAAATTTACTTCTTGCCCAATCAATTATGTTTAATTCAGTATAATAAGAAGCATCATTAGGATTTTCTACTAGGTCTAATTCCATACCTTCAAATAATAAAGCTTTACGTTTTTTGCATATCTCAATAGTGAAATTTTTATACCTATTATTAGAATCAACAAGAGCAAATGCACAAAATAATGCCATTTGAACTTGCTGTGGAGTTGATAAACCAGCAGTATGATTTAAGGCAACTTGTCTACTATCTGCAACTAATCTGTCAATGAATTTTATATAATTAGGATTAGATGACATATGTTTATATCTTTTATTTATTTCAATTTTATCATCAGAAGAAAGATTTAATAAAAGATTATTAAATACATTATTTTCACTTAATAATATTGTACCAAGTCTCCAACCTGTAACACCAAAGTATTTTGATAAAGAGTACACTCCTAATGTATTGTATGGTAAATGTGCAATTATAGATTTGAAATTATCTATAAATGTACAATAAACATCATCAGTTATTATCATTAAATTTGGATTGTAGTTTTTAACTACATTAACTAAGTTGTTTTTACATTCATAACTTAATGCTATTGAAGCAGGATTATTTGGATTAACAATAAATAATGCTTTTATGCCAGTATCTTTAAGTTTTTCTAATTCTTCAATTGGATACTGCCAAGTTGGATTATTATTTTCATCTAATTCATTTGCATGAATTCTTACAACTTCAAAATTATAATTAGGTAAGTGAGGAATTTCTAAGTATGGTGTAAATATAGGTGTCATTAAAGCAATTTTATCACCTTTATTTAACAGCTTGTTTGCTGTTAGAGAATCAAAAATATAACACATTGCAGCAGTTCCACCTTCTACAGCAAAAACATCAAATTTATTATTAAATTTAGTATCACCACATAATTCCTTTAGTAAGTATTTATTAACTATCTTTTCCATATGTATAAGCATTCTATCTGGAACTGGATAGTTATCACCAATAATTCCATCAGTAATTTCAAATAAAAAATCATCTGGATTAAAATTAAGTTCATCAATACAATAGTTTATTATTTCTTTTAATAAATGAATTCCTGGTAAATTAGTATTCTTATTATAATAATCTAAAAATCTTTCATAAATACCAGATTTGCTAACCATACCTGCTAAATCATCCATACATAAGTTTCTTTGGCATTCTAATACTGCAAATTGCCCAAGAGTGAAGAAGGCTTGTCTAGGTGTTGAAGAAGTCCAGTTAGGATTACCTCTACCAGCATCTAAAATATTTCCATTAAATTTTTCTTTATTAAGGTTAGCTAATTTTATTAATTTATCTTTAAATTCGAAAGGGCTTATTTTACCATAAAGGTTTGATAAGTAATCCTTTGTTAATGTTATATCCATTATGGGTACTCCTTTTCAAATATACTATTAATTCCTACTAAATAGTATATAGCCATATTCTAAAAAATCAAGGAATTCTTGCAAAAAATATAATTACTGAAATAAAAGATGCAAAAAATGCTAATTTATTAAAATATATAAGTCATAAAAGATATAAAATTATTAATATGTTAAATGTTAATAATTATAAAATTAAAAATTATTAAGTTGATATTTTATAATTAATACAAAGAATAGTTGAAATTTTTAGTATAAGCGTATATAATTATAATACAATTTAATAATGTTCGGTTGAAGGTAGTGGGAGAGAGATTTTTAGATAAATCCACCGAAGAAGTAAATCTTTCAGGTATTAGGACCGCTATTGGACGAACCTCTGGAGAGACTCAGAGATGAGCACCGAAGGAGCAAGATAATTTAAATTTTAAATTATTGAAACTCTCAGGTAAAAGGACAGGGGATAAGATAGGTCTATAAAGTTTTATTATTTTTTAGGGCTTATTTACCTATCTATTCTCCTCCGTAAATTTCAATTTAAGGGGGATTTTTTTATGTTAAATCAAATTCAATCAATTTTAAGTACTATTGATAGTATAATATGGGGACCACCTTTATTAATACTGCTAGTAGGGACAGGAATATATTTGACATGGAGATTAAAGCTTCTGCAAATATTTAAATTACCTTTAGCACTAAGATATATATTTTCAAAAGAGGAAGATAATGATCAAGATGCAAAAGGTGATGTATCTAGTTATGGAGCATTATGCACCGCTTTATCAGCAACTATAGGAACAGGGAATATAGTTGGAGTCGCTACTGCAATTAAAGCTGGAGGACCAGGGGCATTATTTTGGATGTGGATAGCAGCATTTTTTGGTATGGCAACTAAATATGCAGAAGGATTACTTGCTATAAAATATAGAGAAGTAGATGAGAATGGACAAATGTCTGGTGGACCAATGTATTATATAAAAAATGGTTTAGGATTAAATTGGTTAGCTAAATTATTTGCAATATTTGGGGTAGGAGTTGCTCTACTTGGAATAGGGACATTTGGACAAGTAAAGTCAATTGCTGATGCTGCACAAATAGGATTTAATATTCCATTAGTAGTAACAGCAATAGTAGTTACTATATTAGTTGCTTTAGTTACTCTAGGAGGAATAAAAAGAATTTCAAGTGTATCAGAAAAAGTTGTTCCTTTCATGGCTATACTATATATAGTAGGAGTTATATTGGTTTTAGGTTTTAATTTTACAAAAATACCGTCAGCTATTAGTTTAATAATAAGGAGTGCATTCAATCCTGAAGCAGCCTTAGGTGGAGCTGTAGGAATAACAATTTCAATTGCTATGCAAAGAGGAATTGGAAGAGGAGTATTTTCAAATGAAGCAGGGCTTGGTAGTGCTCCTATAGCAGCTGCGGCAGCAAAAACAAAGTCCCCTGTTAAACAAGGATTAATTTCAATGACAGGAACATTTATTGATACGATAATAATTTGTACAATGACAGGGCTAGTTATAGTTGTTACAGGAAGCTTTAGTGGAAATTTGGAAGGTGCCGCTTTAACTACAGCAGCTTTTGAAAATGGATTACCAATAGCTTTATTAGGAAAGTATATAGTTAATATAGGACTGATGTTCTTTGCATTTACAACTATATTAGGATGGAATTATTATGGTGAGAGATGTATAGAATATCTATTTGGTGTAAAGGGAATAAAACCTTATAAAGTTATTTTTATAGCCTTTGTAGCAGTAGGACCTTTTTTACCATTAGAGATGATTTTTATTATAGCAGATATAGTTAATGGACTTATGGCATTTCCCAATCTAATTGGATTGATAGGATTGAGACATGTAATAATTTTAGAGACAGAAAGATTTTTTCATGATTTAAAAGAAAAAGATAATTCAGCAGTTGAAGAGAAAATGACAGTTTAAGGTGGAGAAATCCACCTTTTTTATATAAATAAAAGAGTGATTAACTTAGAAAGCTAAGTAGTAATTTATAGATATTGAATTTTATATTTTATATGGTTTGATTAATAATCTATATAAATAGAATTGGTAGAATTTTCAAGAGTTAATAAACATATTTTAGTAAATTAGCATAAATTTAAGTAAATATAATATTAGTTTATTAAATATTAATTAAATTTTTATAATAAACTTTATATAAATAAAATATTGTTTATAATGGATGTATATATTTATATAGAAAACTATTTTGGAGGTGAGTTTTTGGAGTATAAAGGTACATATAAAGGTATAGGTGATTATAAGGAGAATTATATTAAAGGTGGTATAAAGAAAATATTATTAATGATAATTTTTATTGTTACATTTATAAGCACATTAGTATTTATAACATCTAAATTTATTAATAATGGTAGTGAAGAAACGTTACTTTCAAATGATGATATAATTAAATATATAAATATATGTGATGACGCAAGTAGTGGAGGATTTCAATTAAATTGGCAAGAAATAGCTTCAATAAGTGGAGCCATAAATAATGGAAATTTTGAGATAGATAATGATGTTATAAGTAAAATAGTAAATTCATTTTATAAAAAGGATAATAACGGGAATGTTGCTGACTTAAATAGCTTTAAATCAGTAGTTAAATCCTTAAAATTAAATAATGAGGAAGAAGAAAAAGCGAATAAATATCTTGAAGGACTAAAAAATAATTATATTAATAGAGAGTTAGTAAAAGATAATTCTAAACTTGAATTCATAGATAATATATCAGAGATTGCTTTTGATAATTATGAAAGCTATGGGATACTACCTTCAGTTACGATTGCTCAAGCTATTTTAGAATCAGGATGGGGAGAGTCTAAATTATCATCGCAGTATAATAATCTTTTTGGTATAAAAGCTGACGAAAGATGGAGCGGAGATAGTGTTGATCTTGAAACTAAAGAAAATTATGATGATGTTATTGTTGGAGCATTTAGATCATATAAAGATATAAAATCATCTATAAAAGATCATGGTAAATTTTTATGGGAAAATGAAAGATATTCTGCAAATGGATTATTTGAAGCTAAAAGTTATAAAGAACAAGCACAAGCTTTAGAAAATGCCGGCTATAGTACTGCAAAAGATGAAGAAGGGAATTTAATTTATGGAGATAAATTAATAAGAGTTATTCAAGAAAATAATTTAATGTTATATGATACTGAGGTACAAAGAAAGCAAAAATAGAGCATTGGAAAACTAATGCTCTATTTTATTTTAAATTTAGTTTCTGATGGAACTAAATCAATTTCTTTCTTAGATATTGAATCTATTCTTATAAAATAATTTCCTTTACTTATTATACTAATAAATTTCACTAATATCTTATCATCACCTTGAACTTCCATTTCTACCATACCATTATCCATATTACGAACCCATCCTGTTAAGTTAAGGTTAGTTGCATTCATTTGACAAAAATATCTAAATCCAACGCCTTGAACCCTACCTTTAACAATAATATAATATCTGACCATAATCTCACTCCTTTATTAGAATAGTTATAAAAATTATAACATATCTACAATATTATTATGAAGAGAGGATTATTATTTTATATAAAAAATGGTATAATTTAGATGAGAATTTAAAAAAAGAGGGGGAGTTTTATGGAAAAGTCATTAGTACTTATAAAGCCAGATGCTGTAGAGAAAAACCTAATAGGAAAGATTATTAGTAAATATGAGGAAAATGATCTCAAAGTAACTGCGCTGAAAATGGAAACGATATCTAAGGAATTTGCGTGTAGACATTATGAAGAACATATTGGAAAAAGTTTTTTTGAACCATTGATAGTTTTTATTACTAAAGGACCACTATGTGCATTAATATTAGAGGGAGACAATGCAATTGAAAAAATAAGAAAAATTAATGGAAGTACCAACCCGAAAGAAGCTAAAGAAGGAACTATAAGACAATTATATGCAGCAAACAATAGAGAAAATTGTGTTCATGCTTCTGATAGCATAGAAAGTGCTAAAAGAGAGATTAAATTATGGTTTGGAAATTCAAATTTATAAACTTAAAAAATATATTGTAGAGAATACTTAATTTAGTATATAAAATTTTAAAAAATATGGTAGCATTTCTTAATGAAAGGCTACCATGTTTTTGTTATTTAAAAAACTACTGTTAAAAGTTTTTAGTCTATCTTTACTTTTAACCATGCATCATCATATAGTTTTATTTTATTTCCTAAATCTTTAAATATTTCACATTTATCAAGAACTTCTTCAGCTGGATAAACAGTTTCATCTTCTTGAGTTTCTTCATCTAACAATTTATAGGCAGCTGTATTAGGTGTTGCATAACCTATATATTCAACATTTTCTTTTGCATTTTCAGGATCTGATAAGAAGTTTATAAATTCTTCAGCTTCTGATTTATGCTTAGCGCCTTTTGGTATAACCATAACATCAAACCATTTATTAGAACCTTCTTTTGGAACTATATATTGAAGGTTTAAATCAGGAGCTTCTTCTTGAATAAAAATAGCATCGCCAGAATAAACAGTAGCAAAAGTAGCTTCTCCATTAATCATTTTATCCTTAACTTCATCCATGACATACGATTGAACTAAAGGCTTTTGTTTAATTAATTCATTTGCAGCTTCATCTAATTCATCTTTATCAACTGAATTTAAAGAATAACCAAGTTTAACTAAGGAAATAGCAAGCGTATCTCTTATTGAATCAAACATAAATATTTCACCTTTATATTTAGGATTCCATAAAATATCCCAGCTATCTACAGGATCATCAACTTTATCAGCATCATATATTATTCCTATTGTTCCCCACATATAAGGAACAGAGTATTCATTGTTAGGATCATAAGGAAGGTTTTTAAAGTCTTCACCAATATTCACATAGTTAGGTATGTTATTAAAATCAATTTTTTCTAACATATCTTCATTTATCATTTTTTCAACCATATAATCAGAAGGGAAAATTAAATCATATGTTCCAGGGCTATTTTTCACCTTTTGATACATAATTTCATTAGACTCATAAGTATCATAAATTACATCTATACCAGTTTCTTCTTCAAATTTTGCAATTAAATCTTCATTTATGTAATCTCCATAATTAAATACATTAAGAGTTCTTGTGCTTTTAGAACTATCTTCATTTTTAGAACATCCTACAAAAGATGAAGATATTAAAAATAATGAAGATAAAATAGCAATAGACTTTTTAAGCTTCTTCAATTTTATCACCTCTTGATGTAAATTCTTTTCTATTAGCAATTAATAGAAGAGTTAGAACAGTCACAAACATTAAAGTAGAAAGAGCATTAATTTCAGGTTTAATACCTCTTCTTGCCATAGCAAATATTTCTATAGAAAGGTTTGTAACTCCTGGACCAGCTGTAAAGAAACTAATAACAAAATCATCAATAGACATTGTAAATGCCATTAGCATACCAGCAAAGATACCAGGCTTAATTTGAGGTAATATTATTTTTCTTAATGTATAAGATGGTGTAGCACCTAAGTCTAATGCAGCTTCTTCAACATTCTCAGGTAATTGTCTAAGCTTTGGCAAAACAGCTAAGATTACATATGGAATATTAAATGTAATATGAGCTAGCAGCATAGTAGTAAATCCAAAATCTAATTTTGTAAGTGGTCTTATGAATATAAATAAGCTCATTAAGGCAATACCGGTTACTATATCAGGATTTAATACAGGTAAATAATTTATATTTAATAAAAGAGCCTTCTTAGGTCCTTTCATTTTATTTATACCAATAGCTGCTAATGTACCAATTACTGTGGCCACGACAGAAGAAATTATAGCTATAACAACTGTAAAGAATAAAGCTTGCATGATTCTTTCGTTCTTAAAAAGCTCGCCATACCATTTCAATGTAAATCCAGACCATTTTCCCATAGTCTTAGAATCATTGAAGGAGAAGACTATTAAGGCAACTATAGGCGTATATAAAAATATGAATACAAGTAATAAATAAAATTTCTTAATAAAATTTTCAAACTTTTTTACCATAATTGACCGCCTCCTTCTTTAGAATCAGAATTATCAAATTTACTCATTATAGCCATAGAAATTAATATTATTATCATCATAAATATTGAAATAGATGAACCAAAGTTCCAATCACCCATCATAGTAAATTGTTGCTCTATTAAGTTACCTAAAAGCATATATTGTCCACCACCAAGTAATCTTGAAATTACAAATGTAGAAACAGCAGGCATAAATACCATAGTTATTCCTGAAACTACTCCAGGCATGCTCAATGGAAGTACTATCTTTCTAAATACTTCACTTCTATTTGCACCTAAATCAGCAGCTGCATTTAATAAGTCCTTATCCATTTTTGATAAAACAGTATATATTGGAAGTACCATGAATGGTAAGAAATTATAAATCATACCAAGAATTACAGCGCCATCATTATATAAGAAGGTAAAAGGACCAACTCCGAAATAGCCAAGAATATTATTTATAAATCCGTTTTTACCTAAGATAGGTAACCAAGCATAAGTTCTAAGTAAGAAATTCATCCACATAGGTACTATAAAAAGCATTATTAAAATGTTACCTTTAGAAGGCTTCATTTTAGATATAATATATGCAACAGGATATCCTAAAACTAGGCACCAGATAGTAGATAATAAAGCAAGCCATAAGCTTCTTCCGAAAACTTTTATGTATTGAGGTTGAAGTAGTCTTGTAAAGTTTTCTAGGGAGAATGCATAATCTCCTTCAGGTGTTGTTACAGTAAAGCCGAAGAATAAAACTATTAATAAAGGAATTACAATAAATAATGCACTCCAGATTATGAAAGGAGATGCAGCAAAGTTTCTATTAGCTTTTTTTGCTTTACTCATTATTTGCAACCTTTCTCATAATATGAATATCTTCTGGATAAATATCTAATCCTATAACAGAATTTACTTCTGCAAATTTAGTATTATGGATTATCCATGTATTGTTTCCTTCTTCAACTTCTATTTCATAATGAACACCTTTAAAAATTATAGATTTAACAATTCCTTTTAGCATTCCTTTATCAGGAGATACGATTTTTATATCCTCTGGTCTTATAACTACATCAATTAATTCGTTTTGGTCAAATCCTTTATCAACACATTCGAAAGTTGTATTACAAAATTCTACTTTAAAATCTTCTAACATAGTACCATCTAAAATGTTACTTTCACCTATAAAGTCAGCAACAAAAGCATTAGCAGGCTCATTATAAATATCTTCAGGAGAACCCATTTGTTGAATTTTACCTTTATTCATAACAATGATAGTATCAGACATAGTTAATGCTTCTTCTTGATCATGTGTTACAAATATGAAAGTAATTCCAAGTCTTTGTTGTATTCTTTTAAGCTCAATTTGCATTTCTTTTCTAAGTTTTAAATCAAGTGCGCCAAGAGGTTCATCTAAAAGAAGAATTTCAGGTTCATTAATTAGAGCTCTTGCAATGGCAACTCTTTGTTGTTGTCCACCACTTAAAGAATCAACGCTTCTTTTTTCAAATCCTTCTAAAGAAACTAATTTAAGCATTTCTTTAACTTTTGAATCTATTTCATTTTTAGGAGTCTTTTTAATTTTTAATCCAAAAGCTACATTTTCATATACATTCATATGAGGAAATAAAGCATATTTTTGGAATACGGTGTTTACTTGCCTTTTATATGGAGGTAAAGTTGAAATATCAGTTCCATTAAATAAAACTTCACCTTTATCTGCATCTTCAAATCCAGCAATTATTTTTAATGTTGTTGTTTTTCCACATCCACTAGGGCCAAGTAATGTTAAAAATTCATTCTTTTTAATGTTTAATGAAAGGTTGTCTAAAACACAATTATTTTCAAAAGTTTTAGAAACACCTTTCATTTCAATTATATTTTGTTTCAAAATAAACACCTCTTTCTATAGATTTAAAATGATGGTGGAGTACTTACCCAAATAACTTTGGCTTGTGTTTTTCCCCCATTTGAAATATAGTGATTAGACCTAGGCTTAAAATAGAAGCTTTCGCCCTTTTTAACTTTGAACTTCTTTTTGCCTAAATGTAATATTATAGTTCCAGATAAAACAAAACCAAATTCTTCACCCTCATGAGGCTCTTCTTCTATATATTGCCCACCTGGTTCTAAAGTTATCATAATTGGTTCCATTTCATTTTTTTGAGCATTTGGTATAAGCCACATTAGCTTATATCTTAAATCTTCATTTTCAGTTTCAAACATATCTTCATATGTATATGTAACCTTTTCCTCGCTAGCATCACTAAAGAACTCTGTAAGATTAGTTCCTAGTATTTCTAATATATCTATTAATGTTGCTATTGATGGAGAAGTTAAATCATTTTCTACTTGGGATATGAATCCTTTAGATAATTCACATCTATTAGCAAGTTCTTCTTGAGTTAATTGCTTTTCAATACGTAATCTACGTATCTTTTCTCCGATTTCCACAACTACACCTCTACTTTAATAAATTTTATAATACTAAACCTTAGGTTTAAAATTACTAAACAAACAATAGATATTATATATTTTAATTTGATATAAATCAATATTTTTTATAAAAAAACATATAAAAAATTTCCTCTAAAATTTTTCTAGAAGTGTTGATTCTATTAAAGTATATTAGATTGCTTAAAAATTTAGTTTAATAAAACAACACTAAAAGTTTAGAAATACTAAATAAAAAATAAGGTGTTTGAAATTACTGAAAATTATTATATCTTTAAAATGCAGAAGAAATCAATATTTTCAAATTATTACCTCTAATAAGATTAATTAGTATTATTAAAAAAATATTAAATTTAAATTACTTAGTTCTTATATTAAGTCTATATATCTTGATAAAACGTGGATTTTATGAGATAGTAGACTATATATTAACTGGAAGAATAAAGTAAATATTTATAGGTGAGATAATGAATGAAAAGTTAAGTTTATATAGAAGAAATGGAAAGATAGCGTATATAAGGAAACCTAGCTTTGAAGAGCTATCTTTTGTTAAGGAATTATGGGGAAATAAAGAGAATATGGGTGAGGTTGGTGAAGCATATTCATTTCCAAGAGAAAAATGGGAAATGTTTTACAAGAAAATGGTGCAACCTACCGATGGAAAAAACTTTTATTGTTTGGTGTATACTACTGATGATAAGGCCATTGGGGAAGTAAGTTTTCATGGATATAATTCTGCAACTAAGGTGGCAAGAATAAATATAAAAATACATCATGAATATAGAAGAATGGGATATGGAGAAGAAGCCTTAAGATTACTTTTAGAGTATTATTTTTTAGAGTTCGGTGGAGAAGCAATAATAGATACAGTAAAAACAAGTGAAGCTAAATCTTTATTGAAAAAAGTTGGATTCGAAGAAATAAATAATTTTAGAAAGCAATACACATATAAATTAACTAAGAATAATTTTTTAAATTGTAAAATAAATAATAAGAAAAAGATTGCTCTTTTAGTTTACGATGATATAGAGATAATGGAATATTCAATTGCATTTAGTATATTCAATAAGATAAATGAACTTTTGGAAGATGATTACTTTGAAATACATTCCGTATCAAGTAAAGCAAAAATTAAATCAAATAATATAGATATAGCAGTTGATAAAATAGCAAGTAAAGATATGTATAATCCTAATATAGTTATAATTCCTGGGGGCGTAGGGGTAGCTAGTGCTACTAATGATAGTGTGCTGATGAATTATATAAGAGAAAGATATAATGAGTGTGATTATATAACTACTTTTTCTAACGGAATCTATTTTCTCGATAAGTTTAATGATATAAATGGAGTTGCAATTCCTGAATCTAAATGGAAAATAGAAGGTGCAATAGAAATTAAGAAATCATTTGTTGATAACGGTAAATTAATGTTTGCTTCAAATATGGTTGGAATTATAGAACTTTGTGTAGAAATTGTTAAAAAGTTTGCTGGTGAAGATATAAGCAAGGAACTATATAAAGAATTAGGAGCTATATAAGGATCTTGGAGCTATATAATATAGAAAGTTATTTATGAAATTTAATAGAATATATGGAATCATATGAGATATATTTATTAGATGTAGATATATCTTTTCTATTAAAAATATAGTAACTAAAAAAAGCAAATGAATTCAGATAATTTTTAATGAAACAGGAGAGTCTTAGACATCCGCTTTAAATAATAGACAATTTGTTGTATAAAAATTATAATAAATAAGACAATATGATTTTGTTGTTAGTTGTCCAAAAGAGGAGAAGATAAATATGCTAAAAGGTAGAATTCATTCAATTGAAAGTATGGGGCTAGTTGATGGACCAGGGATTAGAGTAGTAGTATTTTTTCAAGGGTGTAAATTAAGATGTCTTTATTGTCATAACCCAGATACATGGAGTGAAAATGAAGGTGATGAGTATACTTCAGAAGAATTAGTTAAAAAAATAAAAAGATTTAAAAGTTATTTTACGACTTCAGGAGGAGGAGTTACTTTTTCAGGTGGAGACCCATTAAGACAATCAGAGTTTTTATTAGATGTTCTTAAGGAATGTAAGGGAGAAGGAATACATACGTGTTTAGATACATCAGGTGTAGGATTCGGAGAATATGATGAAATTTTAAAATATACTGATTTAGTATTATATGATGTCAAGCATTTATCAGAAGTTGGATATAAAGACATGACAGGTTTTAAAATAGATGAAACAAATAAATTTTTAGAAGCATGCAAAAATGCTGGTACTAAGCTTTGGATAAGACAAGTAGTTGTACCAGGAAAGACAGATAGTGAAGAGTACATGCAAGAACTTAAAGAGTTTGTTAATTCATTAAAAAATGTTGAAAAGGTAGAATTATTGCCATATCATTTATTAGGTGTAAATAAATACGAAACATTAGGATTAAAATATAGATTGGATGGAACGCCAGCTATGGATAAAGAAAAGTGTAAATTACTTAAAGAAAAGTTTTTTAGTGAATTTTAAAGCTTATTTTAAGTAATAATAAATCCCTAGAAATTTTTCTAGGGATTTATTATTAAAAAATTATTTTTTTAATAGATTTGAAAAATATCCTGCAGGAATCAATCCTTTTTTCATACCTTGTATAACTGTCAAATAAGTAGCTGCTGTATCAAATCTAGCATCATGATAGTTTCCACTACCCTCAAATAGTTCATTTGCCTTATTTGCTATTTGATCCTCAGAAATTTGAAGAAAATCTATAACTTCTGCAAGTTTAGGATTTTTTATATTTCCAGATGGACTTGGTAAATTGCAAAGAGACTTATAATATGCCATAGTACAAAATGTATTTTTAGGCTCCCAAGTTGTATCTATAAGACCTGCTTCCCAAAGTTGTTGTAATTCATGTTTTAAAAATTTTATATCGAATTGAACATTATGTCCTATTATAAAATCTGCATCAAAGAAATCTGGCATAAACTCATGGACACAATCTAAAAATTCTTTACCTTCTGAAAGGTCATATAGTTTTTCAAGTGAAAATCCATGAATAGCTTCAGCACCTTCATCCATACTATCAACTGTGAAGAAAAAGTTTTTTCCTGTAGTTTTTTGTGGTTTAACTGAAGCATCTATAACTATATAACTTAACTGACATATATTACCTGGCTTTATGCTAGTTGTTTCTGTATCAAAAAATAGTAGTTTCATTTTATCCTCCTAAGATTAAGTTTCTTATTATATAATAACATAAATTTAAAGAAAGTCCTAAAACATAATTATGGAACTAAGAGATATATTTAATAATAAAAAAATAACTAATAGAAATCTATTAGCTATTTTTCTTATTTATTTTCCTTCAAAAGCTTTAGAAATTACCTTTAATAATTCAAGACAAGTTTCTAATGTCTTTTTATTATCATCTAAGGCTGGATTAAATTCTACAAAATCCATAGCTCTAACTAATGAAGTGTTTATTATAGTTTCAATTACTTGTTTTCCTTCTGAGAAGGTTAATCCATCTTCTACTGGAGTTCCTGTTCCTGGAACATAAGAAGGATCTAGGCTATCAATATCAAAGCTAAAATGAATATTTTTTACATTTCTCATTTTTAAAGCTTCTAAAAGTTCTTTTAATACAATGTCTATGCCCTTAGTTTTAATATCTTTCATGGTCCATACGTTAAGATTATATTCCTTGATTAATTCAAGTTCACCTAAATCTAAGTCTCTGCAACCTAATAAAAATACATTTTCAGGTTTAACCTTTTTGCTAGAAGAATAAAGGTTAGTCAAAATTTCATGGCCTATTCCCATGGAACTAGCTAAAGGCATTCCGTGAATGTTTCCAGATGGGGAAGTCTCGTGTGTATTTATATCACCATGAGCATCCACCCAAACTACTGCAAGATCTTCATCAAAAAATTTACTTGAGCCAGCAACACTACCTATAGCAAGTGAATGATCTCCACCTATAACTAAAGGAAGATATGACTTACTTAATGACTCATAAACTTTATCAGCTAGTCCAACATTTGATCTCACAACTTCATCTAAATACTTCATTTTTGCGTTAGCTGCGTATTTATCATTTGAAGAAACATTTTTTACATGAACTTCGCCCATATCACAGACTTGGTGGCTTTTATTAAAGATATCTAGAAGGTTGTTCTCTCTTAAAATTTTTGGCCCATTTTCAACTCCAGGATTATCA
Source organism: Clostridium mucosae (assembly GCF_024622765.1). NCBI lineage: Bacteria > Bacillati > Bacillota > Clostridia > Eubacteriales > Clostridiaceae > Clostridium > Clostridium mucosae. The sequence goes on from NZ_JANKAF010000018.1 coordinate 58,155, forward strand.
CATCCATAGAATATAGGCATATCAATAATACTAATATTCATAAAACAAACCTCCGATTTGGAATAATTTTTTTAGGGCAATAAATATATATTAATAGCTTCAAATCGATATGTAAATAAAAAAATGTGAAAAAAATATTACAATTACACAATTTTTAAATATATTATGAAAATATTAACTAAATACATATTATAATTATACTTTTTTGTCTTAAAATGTGAAAAAAAATCAAAATAGAAAGAAAAAAATTATAAATTCTATTTTGACTTATATAAAAATTCTATTTATTCATATAGTATTTAATATATCTAAAAATTGGGGGAAAGATATATAATTATTTTATCAATATACTATATAATTATTATTCATAATATATCTTTACATATAATTTAGATAGTATTTGATTTGTAAAGCCCCAGCATTTCCACTATTATTTAGGATTATGAATAAAATTTAGAATGTATGCTTATAAATTAATAAGAGTGTTTCTTAAATAAATTAGTTTATAATTTATTTATTCCCTTATTGAGATTTGTTATTCTTTATCTATAATCAAATAAAAAAAAGGAGCATATGCCCCTTTTTATGTTAATGAAGGTATTTATTATGATATCATTTCACTTAACTTTTGTAGTGCTTCTTCTCTTGTATCAAAAGAAAATTTATTATCTTTAATATAGTTTTGATCTATTTCTGGTAAATTTGATAATGGCTTAGAATCAGAGTAAACCTTTTTTTCAGATTCAATTATATTACCATTAGAATCTGTTTTGAATAAGCTTATAAATCCATTTTCTTCGCCTAAATAGTATTTATTAGATTCAAATTTACTTGTATTTATAGCGGTATCTCTTGTATAAACTAATTTATTACTATCCCATTCGGAAAGAACATATCCCTGAACTGATAGTTCTTCGCTCAAATCTTCTTTTGTAAGATTTTCATTTAAATTTAATTTGCTTTTTAAATTAATTAGATTTTCAGCCATATCTATATTATCATTTGTTTTTAGCATTATATAAATATTATCATCTAAATATTTATTATTTTCACTATATACAGTTTCATTTTGAGCTTCTGCATTATTTATATCTCTATTTGGATTAGTTACATAATCGGTTATAAAGTAACTTAAGCAAAAGCAAATTGCTAATAATGAAACAAATGAAACCAACATAGCAGCTTTTTGTTTTTTACTAATATTCTTTTTAGTGGATTTGAAGTTTGATTTATTATTTAAATTATCCATATTTATCACCCCTTGTTCCTATTATTGACAAATAAGTATAAATTTAAACTGCATAAAATAAAAAAAGTATATTATTTTATATAGATATTTATGATTAAGATTAAATTTCGTAATATAGCAAATGCTAATATAGAGGTTAGAAGAGGAATTAATCTTTAAAAAAAGATACATTTTCGTATGAATGATGTAAATAAATGATATAAATAATATAAATATGAAGAATAATATAGTTTGTTATATATTTGTAACAAAGATGACAAATAAATTTAGTATAATGTAATGGATATTGTTGTAAAAATAGAGGTCTTGGTTATATAATAATAGAGTAGAGGGAGGAATTAGGATGAGCGAAAATGATTCAGTGAAAAGAAAAAGTTCTAATAGTAAAAAGAAAATTAAAAAAAGAAATAAAAAGAAAATTATATTAATATCTATCATAAGCATATTAGCAGTAGTAGCAATACTTATAGCGACAGGTTGGGGGTATTATAATCATATTAGAAATAAAATTTATGTAGAATATAAGCCGGAAAATAAGAATGAAACTAGCTACAATGAGGTAGATGGAATTACAAATGTTTTATTAATAGGAACTGATGGAAGAACCTTAGATGAGCCAGCAAGATCGGATTCAATTATTGTAGCTACATTAGATAATAACAATAAAAAAGTTAAGTTAACATCAATAATGAGAGATACAGTAGTTAACATACCTGAATATGGAGAAAATAAAATTAATGCTGCATTTGCATTTGGAAGTTCTGAAGAAGATGAAAATGGAAAACTTAAAGGAGCTGAAGGTGGAGCAGCCTTAGTAATGGAGACTATAGAAGAAAACTTCAATTTACATTTAGATAAATATATTATAGTAAACTTTTGGGGGTTTGAAGCTATAATAGATGAAATTGGTGGAATTGAAGTAGATATAAAAGATTATGAAATAGATGAAGTGAATAAATATATAGGTGAATCAACAGGAGTGAATTCTCCTCCAATTACTGAAACAGGACTTCAAAAAGTAAATGGACAACAAGCTCTATCTTATGCAAGAATAAGATATGTTGGAAATGGAGATTTTGAAAGAGGACAAAGGCAAAGTAAAGTATTACATGAAGTTGCTAAAAATTTAAAGGAAGTAAATCCTTTAAAATATGTAAGCATAGCTAATACTTTATCAGAGCATGTTAAAACTAACATAGATATACCAGAAGCTTTAAATTTAGCTTATACAATTTATAAGTTACCAAGCTTAGACTTTGAGCAATTACAAATACCACAAACAGAGCTTATTGCAAGGGACAATCTATATAAGGATAGAGGATGGTGTTTATTAATAGATTTAGAACAAAATTCTAAGGTTCTGCATGACTTTATTTTTAATAATAAACTACCTAATCCAGAAGAATTTGATTTATTATCAGTTGAAAATGTTGCTGCAGCTTATAATGCAGAAGAAGCTAGATATAATTCTTTATACAACATCAAACCAGAAGAATATAATGATAAAAATACAGATGCTATTCCAGAGCCAACTCCAGATAGGGATGTTGTAAAACCACCAGCAAGTGGAGGAACAACTAATCCACCGACAGGAGGAACAAGTAATCCACCAGCAAGTGGAGGAAATGGTACAACTAATCCACCAGCAAATGGGGGAAATGAAACAACAAAACCGCCAGTAAATGGAGGAAACGAAACAACTAATCCACCAGCAAGCGGAGGAAATGAAACAACGCCACCAGCAAATGGAGAAAATAATCCTGAAAAACCTCAAGGCGAAAAACCAAATCAATAAAATTTTAAAGGGCTTTACTATTAGTAGAGTCCCTTTTTATTAAAAAAATATAAACAAGGGTATTAAGTTTAATAAATATGGTATAATCATAAAAAAGAATAAGGAGGACTAGGATGTTAGGATCAAACTATTTATTAACTAAGATATTAACAGTGCCTGCAATTTTGATAGCTTTTGTTGCTCAAGGATATGCAAAAGCTAAAGTGGCAGATAAGTTAGGAGATAAAACGCCAAGATTTCAGGGAAGATTAACATTAAATCCGACAGCTCATATTGATATTATTGGATTTATTATGATTTTATTAGTAGGATTTGGGTGGACTAAACCAGTGGATACTAATCCAAGTGCATATAAGAGAGGTCAGAAGGATGCAATAAAGGTAACTATGGCAGCTCCTCTTGCAAATTTATTAGTTGGATTTGTAGGAATGTTCATATATGCATTATGGTCTTATATAGCATATAGCATTTTACCATCATCAACTTATAGTATAGTTGGTATTGCCCTATATCTTATATCAGCTATAAATATAAACTTATTTGTATTTAATTTAATTCCACTTCCAGGACTTGCAGGATTTGAATTGTTTAGGGAGTTAAACCCTAGAAGCTTTTATAAAGTTGCAGATAAGCTTTATCAATATCAAATGGTTATTCTTTTAGCAATTGTTGTAGTAGGTCAATTTATCTTGACAATTCCATCAAATTTAATCATTAATCTATTTAGTAAAATAGCTTTTGGAGTTTTAGGAATAATATTTTAATATAAAAGTAGATTCAATAGAAAGAAGTGTAATTAAAAGCCAGATTTACTGAGTTCTTAACTACACTTAAATGAATCTACTTTTTTATTATTTTAGCAATTTTCTTTAATATGGGTAAATTATAATCAAATTCTATTAAGTTAATAATTTAAATAGCTGTTATAATAAGCTCTTTCCCATATATTTCTTTAAATTTTTCACCTGCTCTTAAGGCTTGGCGAATTTCAAAGTCAACATCTATATCTGAAGAAACTTTAATTGTTACTGTATCACTATCAAATGATACGTTAAGTTCTTTAACTGCACCAACAAGGCTTCTATCTAAACCTTCAGCTATTTTAACAAGTACTCCAATAAGTTTTGCAGAGCGTAAATCTAATTGGCTAATAACTGATGAAAATGGAGCTAAAGGTGTTTGATAGTTATTAAACCTATGTGAAGCTGCAATAGCAGCACTCATAAGAAGTTCCTTATGTGTTAACCCATTTATATAAGAATTTAATATTATATAAAATGAATGTTTATGATGTCCATAATAGTTAATACTAATACCACAATCATGTAGCATAGAAGATGTTTTTATAATATTTAAATATTCATCTCCTAAATGATGTAGTGGTTTTAAAGAATTAAATAAATTATAAGCTATTTTAAATACATTTAGTGCATGACTCTTGTCACTATTTAACGTTTCTAATATTCCATTTATACTATAATCTAGCATGTCTTCTGGTATTGGATATTTATTATTAAGATATTCATACATTAAGCCTTCTCTAAGGCCTCTTCCTGAAATTATTATCTTATTACATTGAACCATATTAGCTATTTTCTTAAAGATAGCGGTTCCTCCAACTATTATATCTGCAAGCTCTGGGTCTATTCCATCTAATTTTTGTCTTTGCTTAAAGTCCTTACATTTTAATAAATTAAATATTTCTTGAACATCAATATCAGAAAGCTCGTAGTTATGAGGAATATCAAAAGGATATCTTTTTCTAACTCTATCTATTTTACCAATATTTCTAACTATAGATGCAATACCTATTATTGAGTCAAATTTAGTTTCCATAAGCCAGCTTATATCATTTAACTTTTCAGATATGAAATTAAGTGCATCAGTTAAATCTTTAGGTAATATTCTATCTTTTAAATTAAATTTATATGTTAGATTTACACTTCCTATAGGTAAGGTAACACTTTTTATTATTTTATCCCCTTGAACCCAAGCTAAATGAGTATCTGTACCAGCAACTTCAATCATTAAAGAATTGCCTATATAAATGCTTCTTCTTATTCCAAAAAAGTTATAATAAATTTCTTCGTCGCAACTTAAAACTCTAATATCAATATCTAATTCTTTTTTAATAAGAGGAAGAAGAATATCTTTATTTTTAGCTTCCCTTAAAGATTCAGTAGCAACAGCAAATATTTTATTTGCACCTGAAACAGTACAAAGTGATTTATATGCTCTAAGTGTAGAAAGTATAGTTTTAGAGTTTTCGTTACATATTCCGTAATCAGTAACTAAATCATGACATAATCTGATAGATGTTTTTAATTCATCTATTATTTTAAAATATCCATTTTCATTAACTTCCGTTAACATAAGTCTAAGAGAACTTGGACCTATATCGATAATACCAACTCTATCCATATTGACTCCTTAAGTAAATATTATGAAAATTATTTTTGTTATAGATATTATATCACTTTAATTAATAAAGTATAGGTAAGAGTTAAATATATTTATATAAGTATACCTTTTTTATTGACAATAAAAGTTTTGTTTATGTATAATGTTTATATTAAATTAGAATAAGTATTAATATCTATGAAGAGGAGAGTACTATATTTGATTCTTTAAGCGAGTAAGGGGTGGTGTAAGCCTTATAAGATAGAATATTAGGAAGAGAGCCTTGGAGATAGCTACTGAAATTTTATTAGTAGGATAGTTCGTATTGCTGCGTTAAAGCATTGAGTGGCATTTTATGCAATCAGAGTGGTACCGCGGGATTTTTTCCGTCTCTTATTTATTTAAGAGACGGATTTTTTATTTTTCAAATTATTAGTAAAAATTAAGGAGGATACATAATGGATTACAAGAAAAAAGTTGCAGAAGCAATAAGTAAATATGTTGATATGGATATTGAAAACATAGAAAAATTAATAGAAATTCCACCAAAGAGTGATATGGGAGATTATGCATTTCCATGCTTTCAATTAGCAAAAACTTTTAGAAAAGCTCCTAATATGATATCAGAGGAGTTAGCTGGTAAAATAGACAATGATGGATTCGAAAAGATAATTAATGTTGGGCCATATGTTAATTTCTTTGCAGATAAAAGTATCTTTACTAAAAATACAATAGAAAAAGTATTAACAGAAGGCGATGAATATGGTTCATCTAATGTAGGAGAAGGAAAAACTATTTGTGTTGAATATTCATCACCTAATATAGCAAAGCCATTCCATGTTGGACATTTATTTACAACAGCAATAGGAAATTCATTATATAAGATATTTAAGAAAGAAGGATATAATGTTGAGGGAATAAATCATTTAGGTGACTGGGGAACTCAATTTGGAAAGCTTATATCTGCATATAAAAGATGGGGAAATGAAGAGGCATTAGAAAAGAATGCTATAGATGAATTATTAAGAATATATGTTAAGTTCCATGATGAAGCAGAAAAGGATCCTGCACTTGAAGATGAAGGAAGAGCTTACTTTAAAGCATTAGAAGATGGAGATAAAGAAGTAGAAGCTTTATGGAAGAGATTTAGAGATTTAAGCTTAAAAGAATTTGAAAGAATATATGAAATTTTTGATGTTAAATTTGATTCATATGCAGGTGAAGCATTCTATAATGATAAAATGGATGTTGTAGTAAATGAATTAAAGGAAAAGAATTTGTTAGTTGAAAGTAATGGTGCACAAGTAGTTATGCTTGATGAATACAATATGCCTCCATGTATAGTACTTAAAGGTGATGGAGCATCAATATATGCAACAAGAGACTTAGCTGCTGCAATGTATAGAAAGAAGAAATATGATTTCTATAAGAGCATATATGTAGTTGGAACACCACAAGCACTACACTTTAAACAAGTATTTAAGGTATTAGAGCTTGCAGGCCATGAATGGGCAAAAGATTGTGTTCATGTAGGCTTCGGACTTGTAAAATTTGCAGATAGAAAACTTTCAACTAGAAAAGGTGAAGTTATTTTATTAGATGACTTAATAAAAGAATCTATAGATAAAACATTAGAAGTAATAAATGAAAAAAATCCAAACTTAGAAAATAAAGAGGAAGTGGCTAAAAAGATAGGTGTTGGTGCAGTAGTATTTACTTATCTAAAAAATTCTAGAGAAAAGGATATAGTATTTGATTGGAAGGAAATGCTTTCATTTGATGGCGAAACAGGTCCTTATGTTCAATATTCATATGCAAGAGCAAACAGTATATTAACAAGAGCAGGAGAGCTTAAAGGAAATGCTAATTATTCTAAGCTTTCTTCAAAGGAAGAGTTTGAATTAGTAAAGACATTAGAAGGATTTGCAAAACAAATACATTTAGCAACAGAAAAGTTAGAGCCATCAATTATTACAAGATATGCAATAGAAGTTGCAAAATCATTTAATAAATTCTATAATGCACATTCAGTATTAAACTTAGAAGATGAAGAATTAAAAGAAGCTAGATTGAGTTTAGTAAAAGCAACATGTCAAGTTATCAAAAACTCTTTAGCTTTATTAGGAATTGAAGTTGTTGATAAGATGTAACATAATTGTTTAGGGATGCGAGAATTCGCATCCCTATTTGCATCTAATTTTTATAAAAAATTAACAATAATATGAAAGACTAAATAATACTATTATGATATAATCTATAGAAATCTAAGAGAGGAGTAGATAATTATTTTTAATAATATAAAAAATAAGGATTTGTTAATTACTATTGTTATAGCAATATTAGTTGGGATAGTTGGATTTAAGATTATAGAAAATTATCCGTATTTTTTTAGTATATTAAAGAAGTTTTGGTCTTTAATGTTGCCAGTTTTATATGGGTTAGTATTTGGATATATTTTAAATCCTTTAGTTAAGCTTATAAAAAGAAGGTTTAAGGTAAAAGAAGGTGTTGCAATATTAAGTACTTATTTATTGGTATTAGCAATAATAATATTAGCATCTTTATACTTAATACCTAGTATAATAGATAGTGCTGTTGACATAACAACAAAAATGCCTTCCTATATCCAAGAAACTCAAGAATGGTTAGATAAAATTTTAAATAATCAATCTGTAAAAGAATTTATAAATACTACAGGAACTACGGATAATATTAATCATATCATAGCTCAATTTGGAACAATGGCAGTAACTTTATTAGAAGGTTCAATATCATATATATTTACTATTTCTAGTCAGTTACTTAAACTATTTTTAGGATTATTAATATCTATATATGTTCTGGTAGATAAGGATAGGTTAATAAAAGAAAGTAAAAAAGTAACATTCTTAATACTTAAAGAAAAGAGAGGGAAAAAATTAATAGAAGCTGTTAGAATATATCATAATATGATAGGTGCTTATATAGGAATAAAAGCAGTGGATTCTTCAATTATTGCAGCTATGGCATTAGTTTTACTAACCATAGTTAAGTCAGAATATGCTTTTTTATTAGCTGTTATAGTTGGAATAACTAATATGATTCCATACTTTGGACCATTTATAGGAGAAATAGTGGGATTTTTATTTAATGTTTTTGTATCACCAACTAAAGGATTAATTGTATTTTTAGTATTATTGGCGCTTCAATTATTTGATGGCTGGTATCTAGATCCTAAATTAATAGGAAATAAAGTAGGAGTAAGACCTTTATTTATAATAGTAGCAGTATTAATAGGCGGAGGATTTTATGGAGCTTTAGGGATGCTTTTAGCATCACCAACAGCTGCAACTTTAAAAGTATATTATGAAAGAATAATGAAAAAGAATGAAGCTTTAGTAAAAACTGCAGAAAACAGTTAGTAGTAATAAAAAATGGCTTAATAAAATATCATTGATTTTATTAAGCCATTTTACTTTTAGTTTTTCTTCTCAAGTTTAATTCCATTTTCTTCTTCTTTATAGGCTGAACAATGATTTGAACAGCTTCCACAATTACATTCACCTTTAGAAGATTTTCTTATGTTCTTATATATTGTAAAGCCAGCAAAAGCAACAATAACTAATGTAATTAATATTTCCATAGAAACACCTTCTTTTATATAAATAATTTAGTTATGTTAAAAATTATAAATGAAACTATCCAAGCCAATATAAGTTGATATGAACTTGCAAATAAAGTGAACTTAGTACCATATTCTTTCTTCATTGCACCTAAAACTGATATACAAGGAGTATACAAAAGTACAAAAACTAAGAAAGATATTGCTGATGCTGTAGTAAAATAAATTGGTAACACTACTGATAAGTCACCTGCAAATATGATTCCCATTGATGCGACAACAGTTTCTTTAGCTAGTAATCCAGTTAATAAAGAAACTGAACTTTGCCAGTTACCAAATCCTAAAGGACTAAATATTGGAGCTATTAAGTTTCCGATTGATGCTAAAATACTATCATTAACATCTACCATACCTGAGAAACTGAAGTTCGATAAGAACCAAATAACAACACTCATAGCAAATATTATAGTTCCAGCTTTTACTAAGAAGCTTTTAGCTTTTTCATAAACTTGTTTACCAACATTTTTTATAGAAGGAGCCTTATATTCTGGTAGTTCTATAATAAATGGTTCTTCATCTTTTTTAAATAAAGTATTCTTAAATATTATTCCTAAAATAAATGCTAATATTACACCTAATAAATATAAAAGTGCAACTACTAATCCTGTATAGTTTGGGAAAAATACTGCTGCAAATACAGCATAAACAGGTAATCTAGCGTTACAACTCATTAGTGGAACTAATAAAGCAGTAAGTTTTCTATCTTTTTCGCTTTCTAATGTTCTGGCAGACATTATTGCAGGAACTGTACAACCAAATCCGACAATCATAGGTATAAAAGCTTTACCTGAAAGTCCCATCTTTCTCATTAACTTGTCCATGATAAATGCAACTCTAGCCATATATCCACTATCTTCAAGTATTGATATACATGCAAATAGTGCAAGTATTATAGGCAATAAAACAATAATTCCTCCAACACCAGCTACAATACCATCAACTATCAAAGATTGAAACCATGGAGCGGTATTAGAAAGTAAATCTGATAAATAAGGTAAAAATGAATCATTTAAAAGTCCATCTAACAAATCAGATAATGGTTGTCCAATCCATGCAAATGTAATTTGAAACATTAATGCCATTATTATTATAAATATTGGATATGCAAGCCATGGGTTTAATAAAAAGTTATCTAATTTATCTTTTAATGTAGTTTTAGATTTATCTATTGTTTTATTACATTTATTAAGAATTGATTCTATAAATTCATAAGTTTCTTTTTCGCTATTAAATTCATAATTATATTTATCTATTTTAGATAAATAATTATCTTTCTCAATAACATCTTTAATTTTATCAATGCCTTGTCCTTTAGAAGCAACAATTGGAATTACTGTAACATTCATAAGTTCTGATAATTTAGTATAATCTAAATTAATTCCTTTTTTCTCAGCAATATCAATCATGTTTACAGCTAAAATAATAGGTTTTTTAAATTGTTTTAATTGAGTAGTCAAATAAAGATTTCTATCAATATTTGAGGCGTCTATTATATTTAATATAACATCAACATCGTCATTTTCTAAAAATGCTTTAGATATTTTTTCTTCATTAGAATAAGTATCCATTGCATATATACCAGGTAAATCGACTATTCTAGTATTTCCGAAAAATCCTTCCTTCTTATCTACTGTAACTCCAGCCCAGTTCCCAATTCTTTGGTTTGAACCAGTTAGGTAATTAAAAAGTGTAGTTTTACCTACATTTGGATTTCCAAGCAATGCTACTGTTTTCATTTGTTATTCCCCCTATACAGCTAAAAATATATTTTTAGCATCCTTTTTTCTAATTGCTAAATCAAATCCCCTAAGATTAACTATTATTGGATCACCTAAAGGAGCTACCCTTTTAAGTTCAATTTCAGTTCCTTCAATGCAACCAAGAGCTAATAATCTTTTTGTAAGTTTATCATCACCATTGATGTATTTTATTATAGCTTTTTCCCCTAAATTTAATTCACATAGACTCATATCATCACCTCGTATTGAAAATCATTATCATATTATTATAATACCAAAATGTTAAAATGTAGTCAATATTTTTAAGTGCATAACTGATAAATATTATCAATTATAAAATGTTTTTATATTTAAACTTAGTTATATTTTTGTTGAACATATAATAAATTACATAATATTATATTAAGGTAGGAAGATTTAATTATATTTATTTTTATATTGTTATAAAAGATGATATAATATTATAAGATAAACTAAGGACTTAAAAGGTGATAAATGATAAGGAAGAAAGAGTGGTAATGTGATTATAAGAGAGAATATAATAGAGGTGGATTATTTAGCAAGAGATTTTATGCTAAAAACGGATACAATCAATAGGCCTCCGGAAGAACTAATATTTTTTGATTTAGAGCATTATGTATATAAGAAGCCAAAATGTATAGGAGTCTTTGGAGCTTGTATTTTTGAAAAAAATAAATTGTATGTAACTCAATATATGATTGAAAATAAAGGTGAAGTAATCCAAATTCTTGATTTAGCTAAAAAATATTTTGTTAATATGAAGAGAAAAGGGAAGAAAGCAATTGTTACTTTCTCAGGAAATAATGACTATACAGTTATAAATTATTTGTTTAAAAAATATGGAATAGAATTTAATTTTTCTAAGGAATTTGAGGATATAGATATTCAAAGAGAATATGAAAAAGAAAATGGGCACTCTATAGGTTTGAAGAATCTTGAAAAAGAGTTTGATATTCATAGAGAGGGAGATTTAATTAGTGGATCTAATTTGGCAAAAACTTTTAATAAAGTATTAAAAGATAGAGAGTATATACTAAGAATGCCAAAAGAGAAAATAGAAACTATACTTCTATATAATGAACAGGATGTCACCAATTTATATAACATTTATATGAGATGGACAGCATATCTAAAGAAAGAAGAGGAAATCGAAGAAGAGGAAATTGAAGAAGATGAATATATAGAAGATATAGAAAAAATAGATGAAAATAAAGAATTAGAAAATAACTTTTTTAATATACAAAATAAAAATTTAAAAGATATAAACAAAACGAAAGAAAAAACTTGCATAGATAAATAATAGGATGCATTAAAGGAAAGAAAAGAAAGTTAAAATATTAATTTAAGATTAAAATCTTAAATGATAGATGCTCCTAATAATTTTAGGAGCATCTATCATTTTAAGGATAAACCATCTGATGTTATTACGATGTTTCCATTTATATCTGTTCTATAAATTTCAGCTTCCTTTAATCTTGATAGAACAACATCGGTTGGATGTCCATAAGTATTATCTTCTCCTACGGAAATTACTGCGATAGAAGGATTACTTGCATTTAAGAATTTTTCAGAAGTCGAACTAGAAGATCCATGATGACCTATTTTTAACACATCGCATTTCAAATCAAAGCCAGCATTTAAAACTTCATTTTCAGCAAGCTCTTCAGCATCACCAGTAAATAAAAACGAAGTATTTTTATAAGATATTTTTATAATAGGAGAATAATTGTTTAAATCCTCATATCTGTTAGAGAGAGGAGAAAAAACATCTATTATCACATTATTACCAAGATCTATTGATTTCATATTTGCCTTTAGTATTTTGATTTTTAAATCTTTTCGAATAAGAGATTCTGCCATTGTTTCAAAAGCCTTTGTAGAATTTTCAACCTTAGGTGCATAGAAATTTATAACTTCAAAATTATTAATTATATAGCTCATATTTCCTATATGATCTTCATGGGGGTGAGTTGCAATTACATAATCAAACTTAGATATATTTAATTTCTTAAGATATTTTTTTAACTTATCTTCAGATTCATTAGGTCCAGAATCAATAAGTAAGTTCTTTTTATTTACTTGGATTAATATAGAATCACCTTGACCAACATCAATAAAATGTACTAGCATAGTATTTTTATTAGTTTCTAAATTATTTTCTTTGATATTAATGCTGCATTGGAAAAGCAAAATTATGAGAATAAAGTTTACAAACATATAGAATAGTTTCTTAATCAATTCCTGTCTCCTTGAATAATATAAAATTTAATTATTAGATATTTAAGTAGAGTATTATATATAAGAGATGTAATAAATTTTTTAATGATATATTCTAGTTTAATTTTAAGTTCAAGTTCTTAATAATATATATATATTATAGCCATATAGTAATAAAAATATAATTGAAGAAAAAAATATAAGCATTTATAATAAAGTAAGAAATAAAATATGGTGGTGAAGAATAATGAGTATTTTTAAAATTATTAATTATGGTATATATATGATATTCATGCAATTTAAAGCTATAAAACGTTGGTTTTTAGAAATTACAAAGGGAGAAAAAGCTGCAGTAGATTATAGTGGGAAGGTTGGAGAAGATTGGGCAAGATATACAATACATAATACTCTTAATATGAATGTTACTATAAAAGGTAAAGAGAATATTCCAGATGTTCCATGTTGTTATATAGGAAATCATACTAGTATTCTAGATATTCCTCTTTTAATAAACTCAGTAGGAAAATGTATGGGATTTGTTGCTAAGAAGGAAATGATAAAGGCTCCTGTCTTAGGATATTGGATGAAAAAGTATAATTGTGTTCCTTTAGATAGAGAAAATGCAAGAGAAGCAATTAAAGTTATAAGAGAAGGTGCAGAGAATATAAAAAAAGGCTACAGTATGGCTATATTTCCTGAGGGAACAAGAAGCAAGGATGGAAAGTTAAAAGAATTTAAAAAGGGAAGCTTAAAATTAGCTACAATGGCTAAGGCTCCTGTAGTGCCAGTTTCTATTGATGGGGCATATAGAGCTTATGAAATAGATGGAAAATTTAAATCAATAGATATAACTGTTACATTTGATAAGCCTATATATACTGAAAATTTAACTAGAGAAGAAGAAAAAGGGTTAATGGAAAAGGTCAGAGAAGTAATTGCAAAAAATTTAGGACAATAAAATCATAGTAAGAATAATATATAAACTATACCGTTAAAAGAAAATTAAAGGTATAGTTTATTTTTTTATATTCAAGAAATAATCATATTATAAAAAATATATCTCTAAAATAATTCGGATACGTTGTGAATATATATGATTATTATTAGAAAAGTATTCGCGAATTTGATAAATTTATAAAAATATCTAAGGAAACTTAATATGATTACGTTTTCCTTGTTAAAAAATATAAAAAAGTCGTAATAATTTTTGAAAATTGAAAAAGACTTCTTCCTAAACTTGCAAAATATATGTTATAATATAAAAAAATAGTGCAAAAATGAAATTTTCAATTTATATATATTTCAAAAAGGGGGCAATTGTATGCGTAAAGAGTTTTCAATAAGTAATGATAAGGTATTAATTAATTTTACAGCTAAATATTGTAGTACATTTGAGGAGTTAGTTGAAAGTGAAGGATTTAGAAGGGTAATTGAAACTTATTTAAAAAAGTCTAAAAAGAAAGTTACATTAAGTTGGAGATATTTAAAGTCCGGTTTAAAAACAGAAGATGTTTCACAAATATCAGAAGATTTATCTAAAATATTTAAATATTGTACAGTTTTAAATGTAAATGAAATTGTAGAAGCTAATCCTAATTATTGCGATTTATTTTCAGATAAAGATAAATTCATAGCTTTTGTGGAGGATTTATATTTATTTTGGAGAAGATTAGAAAGATATACAATCATTCATAGTAATAGACGTCAAGCAGGATTATCCGTAGTAAACTTTACGCAAGCTAACTCAGCATTATCTAATTTAATATTAAAATTATATAGAAAAGTTGAAAAAAATGTATTAGGATATAGGCCAAATGTATTTAGACAAATACCTGTTGGGGGAAATGCATCAATCATAATTAATAAAATTCTATGGCCACTACCAAAAGGATATGAAGCTTTAGAAGATATAGAATTTATTGATAGTATTTTATTAGAGACTCCATTTATAACATACCCAAAGAAAAATACTAGAAGTGGAATGTTCACCGAAACTGATAGTAACCCATTAAAATATGCATCTTTAAATAAAGATCATTGGTTCTGTTATCCAGCTAAAGTAGGTGAGCTTATGGCATTTATATACTTCCATAGAGATTTCATGCAGCATGGGATAACTTTATGTAATTTATTTGAAATGGCTAGATGTGAAGAATATAGAGGTAAAAAACCAGATTTAGTCTATGTATTTGGAGCGACAGATGATGAAAATGAAAAGAAAACTGTATTTTATGATGATAAAGAAAATGATATTATGGTAGGTTACGTTAACCATTCCGTAGATATTGATTACTTTGGATATATGAAGAAAATGACGCTTACATTACACAATTTAGTAATGATAAAGAGGGGATATTTACCTATACATGGGGCAATGGTTAATATCGAGCTTAAAGATGGGAATACAGCAAATGTTGTTATAATGGGAGATAGTGGAGCAGGAAAATCAGAAAGTTTAGAAGCGTTTAGAACTTTAAGTGAAGATTATATTAGCAATATGACTATTATATTTGATGATATGGGAACATTTAAAGAAGTAGATGGCAAAATAATTGGATATGGAACAGAAATAGGAGCATTTGTTAGATTAGACGACTTGGATCAAGGATATGCTTTTAAAGAAATTGATAGAAGTATTTTCATGAATCCAGATAAGATAAATGCTAGACTGGTAATGCCAGTGGCACCATATAAAGAAATAGTAAAGGGATATGAAGTTGATTTATTCCTTTACGCAAATAATTATACAGAAGTTAAAGAAGGAGAAAATTCAATCGAATACTTTAAAACTCCAGAGGAGGCTATAAAGGTATTTAAGTCAGGCGCAAGAATGGCTAAAGGAACAACATCAGAAAAGGGGTTAGTTGAAAGCTATTTTGCAAATCCATTTGGACCAGCCCAAAAGCAACAAGAAACGGACATATTAATAGAAAAATACTTTGAAGATATGTTTAACGGAACTGTAAAAGTTGGGCAAATAAAAACCTGTTTAGCTTTAGAAGGCCAAGAAAAAGAAGGACCAAGGAAAGCAGCAATAGAATTATTTAATATTATAAAAAAATTGAAATAAAGAATTAAGAAAGGGGCTGTTGCAAAAGCAACTAGCCGAATAAATGGGAAAAGGTGGATTCAATAGAATCCACCTTTTTTGCATAAACTTAAATCATGAAACTATTCAGTTTATACAATACTAATCAACAATTAGT
>NZ_JANKAF010000019.1:0-66118 GCF_024622765.1 Clostridium mucosae
CAAAATAAATATTTAACCAGATATTTCATAGTATGTTTTTATTATAACCCCTAAAATATCAATTTTAAAATGCAAAAAAAGAGGTTGCTACAAAATGATTAAAAATCATTTTGCAACAGCCCCTTTTTTTATAATTAATGAAGGAGATGAATTTATATGGATTAGCCATAAAGCTAATAGCTATTATAATAATATGAATATAAGAGTATAAATGTTACACATGGAATAATAATTTTATGATTTTTTACAATATAAGATTGTAGAATATATAAATTAGCGGCCTCCTTTTTGTACTTCTATACAATTAAATAAATATAGTATTAATTATATAATTAATATGAAAAGCAAAAGTTAAAGAAGTTTTGGAGGGGTATAGGTGGAAAAGATATATAGTTATGGAAGAGGTTCTTTTAAGACAATAGAAGAAGGAAATGAGTTATCTTGGATGATTGGAAATGGAATAGGTGGATATGCTAATTGTACAGTTTCTGGTGGAAGTGCTATGATGCATCATGGCTACCTAATAGCAGCGTTAAACCCACCACTGAATAGATATTTAATCTTTACAAGAACTCAAGAAGAAGTGAATATAAATGGTAGAACATATGATTTAACTTCTCAACAATATATTAATATGTCCAAAAACGGACAAGAACACTTAGAAAGATTTAATTTTGATATAATTCCAGAATATATTTATAGAGTAGAAGATGTTAAGATTAAAAAAAGTATTTCAATGGAATATGGGTATAATACAACAGCTGTTTGTTATGAAATAGAAAATGGAACTGAAGATTTAAATTTTAAAATAATTCCTTTGTTTAATTATAGATTACCAGGAGATTCCATAGAAAAAACTAATTTAAAATTTAGTAAAGAAGTTAAAAATAATAAAATTATTTTAATTCCAGAAGAAAATAAGGATGTAAGGATTACTTTTTATGCATCAGAAGGAGAATACTATGATAGAAGTTTAATACCTACTACAATGGCAACTCATAATTATTTATTTGAAGAAAATCAATATTATATGATAGATAATAGAACAGGATTTTTAGGCATAGATAATCATTATACTCCGTACGAAATAAATATAAAAATAAAAGCTAAAGAAACAAAAAAGTTTTACATTATATGTACTTTAGAAGAAAATATAAGTAAAACTGGATTTGAGATAGAAAAAGAGTACAAGAAGAGAGCAGAAGATTTAGTAAAAAAAGCAGGCTATAATGATAATTTTGCTAACAATCTTGTTAAAGCTTCTGATCATTTTATAGTTAATAGAAATAGTACAGGCCTAAAGACTATATTAGCAGGTTATCCATGGTTTACTGATTGGGGAAGAGACACTATGATTGCTTTTGAAGGATTAGTTTTATGTACTAAGAGATTTGAAGATGCAAGAGAAATACTAGAGTCATTCTCCAAATACGTGAAGAATGGATTAATCCCTAATCTATTTCCAGATACTAATACAGAACCTTTGTATAATACAGTAGATGCATCACTTTGGTATTTTCAAGCTGTTTATAAATATTTGAAATATACAGGTACAGATGAAGATTACAGTTTTATAGAGAAAAAAATATATGATAAATTAGTAGAAATTTTTAAAGCATATTCAACTAAAACAGATTTTTCAATAGGTATGGATGATGATGGATTAATTTTTGCTGGTTCAGGTATAGATCAAGTAACTTGGATGGATGTAAGGGTTGGAGATTTTGCTGTAACTCCAAGACACGGTAAACCTGTAGAAATAAATGCTTTATGGTATAATGCATTATGTATAATGGAGGAACTTAGAATTAAATTTAATAAAAAAGATTTAAAATATAAAGAACTTTCTTTAAAAGTTAAGAACTCTTTTAACAAAAAATTTTGGAATGAAGATAAAAAATGTCTTTTTGATGTGGTAGATGAAAATGATGATAAGATTCGTCCGAATCAATTATGGGCAATTTCATTACCATTTTCAATATTAGATAGAGAAAAAGAAAAGAGTATAGTTGAAGTTGCATATAAGCATTTGTATTCGACTTATGGGTTAAGGTCTCTTTCATTTATGGATGAAGAGTTTAAAAATAAATATATAGGTGATCTGTTTAAAAGAGATTTAGCTTATCATATGGGAACAACTTGGGGATTTTTAATAGGACCATTTATTACAGCATATTGTAAAGTAAATGATTATGATGAAAAATCTATAAAAAAAGCAAAAGAAATGATATCTGTATTTGAAGATCATATGAAAGATGGATGTATAAATGGAATAGCAGAAATATTTGATGGAGAATTTTCATCTACAAGTAGAGGATGCTATTCACAAGCTTGGAGTGTTGGAGAAGTACTAAGAATATATTGTGATATTACTAAGAAATAATATTATAAATGGACATATATAAGTTTAATTGACTTCTTGTAAAGGAAGGAAAGAAATAAACTTAAATATGTCTATTTTTATTCTAAAAAATTATAAATACTACTAAAAATAAATAGAAAATATATTTATTAACAATTATTAAAAAAATAAATACCTCAATAGTATTTACAATAAGTTAAAAAATAGTACAAAAAAATTCACGAAATTATATAAATATGGTACAATATAATTATATTTTTATAAGTCTTTACGAAGGGTGAAAATAATAGTGAAAAAAATAATTAAATTATCAAATATACTATTTACTATAGCGATAGTTGTAAGTTTATATGGTTTTTATAAAATATATGAAGTAAGAAGGGATTTGCCTATAGGCACATGCCCTATTGAAGATAATAGACCTATTTTATATTTAGGAATTTTCCTTATGATATCGTCTATAATAGTATCTTATATAGAAGATAGACAGTCTAAGAAGCAAATTAATAATTAAATATTAATTATATGGTGAGGGAAAAGAAGTGAGACAGCGAATTAAAGGGAACTTAAAAAAGAAAAAATTAAATACTATTAATACTACATATAAAAGCCTTTTACATCTTTATAATATTGTAAAATTAAATTATGTTGTAGAGTTGAAATTAGGTGAAAATTATTTATACGAAAAAGGGGACAATCTTGCTGAAATATTAGAAGATTATTTTATTAATGAAGGTTATGATATCATAGTTGAGTGTTATACTGAAGGTAAGAATGCATATTTAATAATTGATTGTGAAGATGAAACAGAAAATATGTGGAATATGGTAAGTTTAATATATAGGTTATTAGTAAAATTTAATATAGAGCATGAGGTAATTTGGTAATATCATTATGATAATAATTATTAAATTGATATACTCGAATTGATAATTTTATATTAGTAAATACGCCATTATAAGAATTTATAATTATCATTTTAATATTTATATATAATATTAATAGTTTAGATATTATTTTATATAGTGAAAACAATGGAATAAAGTAAAATATTGTAATTTAAGAGCCTATTAAAGTTTGGCACACTTATTGCTTTAAGAGTAAGTGCAACTTTAAAGGCTCTTTTAAGTTGCAAATAATTTAACATATAGCTATGTGAAAATAATATTAAAATTTAAACGATTACTTAAGGGGTTTAAAATAATAGAACTGTTATCAAAATGAGAAGATTTTTTCAATATGATAATAGATATATATTCTAGAATGATGTATTTAATTTGGATTTAAAATTTACATGAGGGGGAATATATCATATGTTAGAGATAGGTAAAAGAAATAAGAAGAGCACTTCAATCTTTGATGTAGAAGGAGTACCACCAATAAAGAAAGCCATACCATTATCTTTGCAACACTTACTTGCTATGATAGTAGGAAATGTAACACCAGCTATTATAGTAGCAGGGATTACAGGAATGAATTTAAGTGATAAGACTTTATTAGTTCAATGTTCATTGTTCATGGCTGGTATTGCAACTTTAATGCAATTATACCCTGTTTGGAAGCTAGGTTCAGGATTGCCAGTTGTTATGGGAATAAGCTTTGCTTATGTTCCAACTTTAACTGCTATAGGATCAGCTTATGGAATAGAAGCTATATTTGGAGCTCAATTAATAGGTGGTATAGCAGCCATATTAGTAGGCGCTTTTATAAAGCCTTTAAGAAAGTTATTTCCACCATTAGTTGCAGGAACTGTTGTATTTACAATCGGATTATCATTATATCCTACAGCTGTAAAATATATGGCTGGTGGAGCTTCGGCACAGGATTTTGGATCTCCTATAAATTGGACAATAGCTATAGTCACACTAGTTGTAGTTTTGTTTTGTAATCACTTTACAAAAGGCTATATTAAATTGGCTTCTATATTAGTCGGAATAATTGTAGGATATATCTTTTCTATAATAATTGGAAGAGTAGATTTTACAGCAATTACAAATGCAGGATGGATTCAAGTGCCAACGCCAATGCATTTTGGAATGAAATTTATACCTTCTGCTATAATATCTATGGTAATAATTTATATAGTTAATTCTGTGCAAGCCGTTGGGGATTATTCAGCTACAACAGAAGGTGGATTAAGTAGAGAACCGAAAGATACAGAGTTATCAGGAGGAATAATGGCAAATGGAGTATCTAGTATAATTGGAGCATTCTTTGGGGGATTACCGACAGCTACTTATAGTCAAAATGTTGGAATTGTTGCAATGACTAAGGTTGTAAGTAAGTATATAATTATGCTAGCAGCTTTATTCATGCTGATTGCTGGTTTTATACCTAAGTTTGGAGCTTTAATAACTACAATACCGCAAAGTGTTTTAGGTGGAGCAACTATTATAGTGTTTGCAATGATAACTATGACAGGAATAAAAGTAATAATAAAAGATGAACTTTCAAGTAGAAATGTAAGTATTGTTGGACTTTCAGTTGCTCTTGGAATGGGAATAACACAGGTTCCTGGAGCATTAGATGCTTTTCCAAGTGCGGTAAATATGATATTTGGTAGCTCTCCAGTAGTAATTACAACAATTACTGTAATATTACTTAATTTAATATTGCCAAATCAAACAATTGAAGAAGAAGATAATGAAAGAAGTAAGATAGAGAACTAAAATTAAAGTTATTATTGTATTAGTAAATGTTTAAATATTTATATATAGTAATCAATATTGTAATTAATGAAAATTGTTACTAAAGATATATAAGAATAGGGTTATTATCAAAATGAGAAGTGATTTTTAAGTTGATAATTATCATATATTCTCGAGTGATGTATTGAGTTTAAATTAATAAGTTTACATGAGGGGGAATATATTATTATGTTAACATTAGGTAAAAAAGGGACTAGAAGTACTTCGATATTTGATTTGGACGGAGTACCTTCATTAAAGAAAACAATGCCATTATCACTACAACATTTATTAGCTATGATAGTAGGAAATGTAACGCCTGCGCTTATAGTTGCAGAGACCACAGGGCTTGGAGTTAGTGATACTACTCTTTTAGTGCAGGCATCATTTTTTTTAGCAGGAATTGCAACACTGATGCAATTATATCCTATGTGGAAAATTGGATCAGGATTACCAATGGTAATTGGTGTTAGTTTTACTTATGTACCAACTTTAACAGCAATAGGGATGGCTTATGGTATAGAAGCTATCTTTGGAGCTCAATTAGTTGGTGGTTTTGTAGCTATACTTTTTGGAGCTTTTTTAAAGCCAATGAGAAAGTTATTTCCACCATTGGTTGCAGGTACTGTTGTATTTTCAATAGGTTTATCTTTATATCCAACAGCAGTAAGATATATGGCTGGAGGCTCTAATGTAAGTGATTTCGGGTCGCCAATTAATTGGGGGATAGCTATACTTACATTAATTGTAGTGTTATTTTGCAATCATTTTACTAAGGGATATGCTAAGTTAGCATCTATTTTAATTGGAATAATTGTAGGATATGTTTTTTCAGTAGTATTAGGAAGAGTAGACTTTGCACCGATAATTGAAGCATCTTGGATACAAATGCCAACTCCAATGCATTTTGGAATTAAATTTGTACCCTCAGCGATAATTTCTATTAGTGTAATATATATAGTTAATTCTGTAGAAGCAGTAGGAGATCTTTCAGCGATAACAGAAGGGGGACTTGGTAGAGAAGCCAAAGATACTGAAATATCTGGAGGAATAATAGCAAGTGGAATAGCTAGTGTATTAGGAGTTTTTTTTGGAGGTCTTCCAACAGCTACTTATAGTCAAAACGTTGGCATAGTTGCTATGACAAAAGTTATTAGTAAGTTTGTAGTAGCAATAGCAGCTATATTTATGTTAATAGCGGGATTTATACCTAAGTTTGGAGCTTTAATAACAACAATTCCGCAAAGTGTTTTAGGTGGAGCAACTGTAATAGTATTTGCAATGATTACAATGACTGGTATTAAGATAATAATTAAAGATGAGTTATCAAGTAGAAATGTAAGTATAGTGGGTCTTTCTGTTGCTCTTGGGATGGGAGTAACACAAGTTCCAGGAGTTTTAGATGCATTTCCAAGTGGGGTAAGCATGGTTTTTGGAAGCTCACCAGTAGTAATAACTACTATAGTAGTTATACTATTAAATTTAATCTTACCAAGGCAAAGTATAGAAGAAGAAGAAAATGAAAGAAATGAAATAGAAGGATAGTTATAATAATAAGGCCTATGCATAAAAAATAGAATTTTTGTGCATAGCCTTTAATATATTTTAAGGTAATACACGGTTAAACTACTACAATTTAATAATCAGTAAGATAGTGGCATAAAAATTGCTATAAATATATAAGTAAACTACATGGTTATATAAAAAAGCTAAAAGAGGTGTTTGGATATGTCGTCTATATTGAAAGAAATTCAAGGTGCTGTAATGAAATATGTTAATATAGTTGAAAAAATATTAATGGTTGACGTAGAAGTGGTCGACGAAAATTTAATAAGAATTGCAGCAACAGGAGCTTATAGAAATAGAATAGATAATGATATATCAAAGCAAGGCTATGCATATAGGGAAGTTTTAAAGTCTGGAGAATTTAAAGCTATAACCGAGCCTGGAAAAGATATTATTTGTAGTAGTTGTATAAAAAGAGGAAAATGTGAAGAACTATTTGAAATGAGTACACCAATAAAGTTTCAAGGAAGAATCATTGGCGTTATAGGCTTAGTTTGTTTTAGTAAAGAGCAAAAAGATCAAATACTTGCAAGATTTGAAAATTATAAAGCTTTTATGGAGCAAATAGCTGAATTTATAAGTACAGCAGCCTATGAAAATCTTCAAAGAAAAAGAGAAGATGTAGTAGTAAAATCATTAAATTTAATTATAGATAAAATGGATCAAGGGGTAATGGTATTAAATAAAAATGATAAAGTAACACATATAAATTCAAAAGGGGTAGAATTAATTAAGCATGTTGATAATTTTTTTATATCCAAAGTATCTATTGAGCCTACTGGAGATATCTTATTTCAGATGGAGATATATAAAGTATCTATTGGAAATCAAGTCTTTCAGTTTATAGGTAATATTTTTCCTATGGAGATAAATGACAATCAATTCGATAAGATTTTCATATTTAGGGATTATAAAGGGTTTAGAGATGATATATCAGAATATACTAATATAAAAAATGTAATAAAAACGGAAAATATTTTAGGACAAACTAAGATAATGCAGGACTTGAAAAGAAAAGTAAAAAAAATAGCTTTATCAACTTCAACTGTATTAGTAACAGGGGAAAGCGGGACTGGCAAAGAAGTATTTGCAAGAGCTATACATAATGAAGGAAATAGAAAAGCAAAAGCATTTGTTGCAATAAATTGCGGAGCTATTCCAGACACTCTACTAGAAAGTGAATTATTTGGATACGTTAAAGGTGCATTTACTGGTGCAGATCCTATGGGCAAAATTGGAAAATTTGAACTTGCATAACAAGAGTTGGTTCAAATAAAGAAATTGACATAGATGTACGGGTGATTGCAGCAACAAATAAAAATTTGAAGGAATTGATAAAAGAAAATAAATTTAGAGAGGACTTATATTATAGATTAAATGTAATACCTTTTGAAATTCCTCCATTAAGAGAAAGAATAGATGATATTGAGTTACTGATAAAGTTTTTTATTAATAAATACACAAATTTATTAGATAAGAGTTTTGAGAATATAGTAATGACAGAAGAAGTAAAGAAGGCTTTTTATAGATATTCTTGGCCAGGTAATGTTAGAGAACTAGAAAATACAATAGAGTTTATAGTTAATATGATAGGTGTAGATGGAATAATAGATAAGGATGTAATTCCTAAGAATATTTTACTATGTGAAAAAATTGAAAGAATATCAGATAGAAGTGAAATTATTACTCTTAAAGAATTAGAGGAAATTGAAATAAAAAAAGCATTAGACATTTATGGTACAACAACAGAGGATAAGAAAATGATTGCCAAAAAATTAGGAATTGGTATAGCAACATTATATAGAAAAATTGATGAATATAAATTATTAAAATAGTAAGTAAGAATAAAAAGTTATTAAAAGATTTTTACTCTTATTATATAAACATAAAAAGTGATTATTGACAGTATATTACAAAAGTAATATTATATTAAATAATCTACTTCTGTAAACAGTTACAAATAGTATTTTTGGAGGTGTAAAATGACTTATAAAGTAATAGGAAGCAACGTAAACAGAATTGATGCAGTTGCTAAAGTTACAGGAAAGGCAAAGTATGTTGATGATTTTTTTGAAAGGGATATGCTTATTGGAAAGGTACTAAGAAGCCCTTATGCTCATGCAAGAATAAAAGATATAGATGTGAGTGAAGCAAAAAAAATAGATGGTGTAGAAGCTATAATAACTTATAAAGATTTGCCAAAAATAAAGTTTTCTACAGCAGGTCATCCTTGGTCCTTAGAGGCTAGCCATAGAGATATTGAAGATAGACTTATACTAACAGATAAGGCAAGATTTGTTGGAGATGCTGTGGCAGCAGTTGTAGCAAAAGATGAAGTCATTGCAGAGAGAGCATTAAAACTTATTAAGGTTGAATATGAAGTTTTGCCTCATATTATAAATCCTGAAGATGCAATAAAAGAAGGTGCACCAGTTATACATGAAGAAAGGCCTGATAATATTTTAAGTCAAATGGGCTCAGAATCAGGAAATGTAGATGAAGATTTTAAAAATGCAGATAGTATTTTTGAAGGTGTTTATGAAACGAGCATAGTACAACATTGCCAAATGGAGAACCATAGTGCATATGCATATCGAGATGGTGAAGGAAGAATTATAGTTGTTTCATCTACACAAATACCCCATATAGTAAGAAGAGTTGTAGGACAGGCATTTGGTATCCCTTGGGGAAAGATAAGAATAATAAAGCCGTATGTTGGAGGAGGTTTTGGAAATAAACAAGATGTAGTTTTGGAACCTCTAACAGTAGCAATGAGTTTAGCAGTAAATGGGAAACCAGTTAGATATGCATTAAATAGAGAAGAAAGTTTTATAGATAGTAGAACAAGACATGCTATGAAATTTAAATTTAAAACTGCAGTTTCAAAAGAAGGTAAGCTACTTGGAACATCTATAGATAATTTGGTGAATAATGGAGCCTATGCGTCTCATGGACATTCAGTAACTATGAGTTCTGGGGGAAAATTCAGACCATTATATAATTTTAATTCGATTAAATATAGTCCAAAGACAGTTTATACAAATTTACCAGTTGCTGGTGCAATGAGAGGATATGGAGCACCACAAATGTTTTTTGCTCTTGAAAGTCATGTTGAAGATATAGCAAGAAAACTTAATATAGATCCAATAGAATTTAGATTGAATAATTTAATAACTGAAGGGTATGTAGAACCAGTTAGTAAAAATATTGCTAGAGCTTTTGCACTTCCTGAATGTATTCAAAAAGGAAAAGAATTAATTAAATGGGATGAAAAGAAGGAACTTTATAAGAATCAAACTGGGGACAAAAGAAGGGGGCTAGGAATGGCATGCTTTAGCTATTTTAGCGGAACACATCCAGTTTCATTAGAAGCTGCAGGAGCAAGAATAGTTATGAATCAAGATGGTTCGGTTCAATTACAAATTGGGGCTACAGAAATAGGACAAGGTAGTGATACAGTATTTGGTCAAATGGTAGCAGAAGTGCTAGGACTTCCTTTAGATATGGTGCATGTTATAAGTAATCAAGATACTGATATAACGCCTTTTGATACAGGATCTTATGCATCAAGACAAACATTTGTATCAGGTGCAGCTGTTAAGAAAGCTGCATTAGAGGTTAAAGACAAAGTATTACAATTTGCAAGTGATAAATGTGGGTTAGATAAAGAAGCATTAGATATGGAAAATTGCAATATTATTGAGAAAGAATTCGGTAGAGTTATTTGTTCATTAGAAGAAATAGCTATGGAATCATTCTATGACAGGATAAAATCTGCACCTATAACAAGTGATACATCTGTAAATGTTAGAAGTAATGCAATAGCATATGGTACAACTTTTACAGAAGTGGAAGTAGATATGAAAACTGGACAAATAGAAGTATTAGAAATTTATAATGTACATGATTCAGGAATAATAATGAATCATAAATTGGCAGAAGGACAAGTACACGGTGGAGTTAGTATGTCATTAGGATATGCACTTTCAGAACAAATGTTATTTGATGAAAGAACAGGAAAAGCATTAAATAATAATTTACTTGATTATAAATTACAGACAATAATGGATACGCCTAATATAGGTTCTGCATTTGTAGAGAAGTTTGAACCAGCAGCTGGATTTGGTCAAAAGTCTCTTGGTGAAAATACAACAATATCACCAGCACCAGCAATACGTAATGCTGTATTAGATGCAACAGGAGTTTCCTTTAATAAAATTCCAATGAATCCTCAGTCAGTTTTTGAGAAATTTAAAGAACTTGGACTAATATAAGGAGGAAGAAGAAATGTTTGATATAAGTAATATTTACGAACCTAAAACTATAGAAGAAGCTTTAGATATTTTAGACAATAAAGAAAATATAAAAATTATAGCTGGTGGAACGGATGTATTAATAAAATTGCATCACGGAGATATGCTTGGAATTGAACTTTTAAGTATAAGAAATATAAAAGAGCTAAAAGTAATAAAATTCAATGATAACGAAGATATAGAAATAGGTGCTATGGCTTCTTTTACAGATATATTTAGAAATGAAATAATAAATGAAAATATATATGTATTATCAGAGGCGGCAGTATCAATGGGTGGACCACAAGTTAGAAATATGGCTACCATAGGTGGAAATGTATGTAATGGTGCAGTTTCAGCAGATAGCGCAACAACATTATTTGCATTAAATGCACAGCTTTTACTAAGAAGAAAAAATGAAGAAAGAATAGTACCAATAAGAGAATTTTATTTAGGACCAGGTAAAGTAAATATCCTTCGAGATGAAATATTAGTAAAGATTATAATAAAAAAAGAAGACTATAAAGGATATAAAGGTAACTATATAAAATTTAGTAATAGAAAAGCTATGGATATTGCAATGCTTGGAGTATCTGTAGTTGGAGTTATTGAAAATAATAAATTTAAGGATTTAAGAATATCATTAGGGGTAGCAGCACCAACTCCAATAAGATGCTCAAAGGGAGAAGAATTTGCAAAAGGTATAGAAGTAAATATGAAAAATATAATAGAAATATCAGAAAAAGCATTACTAGATGCAAAACCAAGAAATTCATGGAGAGGTTCAAAAGATTTCAGAGAACATTTGATAAAAGAATTAACTAAGCGAGGAATTTTAGAGGTAATTAAAAGGGCTGGAGGTGTAGTTAATGAGTAATGACTTTATGAAAAAAATAACTCTTACAATTAATGAAAAAAAGCATAGTATAGAAGTGGATATAAGAGAAACTTTATTAGATGTATTAAGAGAGAGGTTACATTATACAGGAGTTAAGAGAGGGTGTTCTGTTGGAGAATGCGGAGCTTGTACAGTATTAGTTGACGGTGTTCCAATAGATTCATGTATATATATGGCTGTATGGGCAGATGGAAAAGAAATTTTAACAGTAGAGGGAGTAGAAAAAAATGGAGAACTTTCGAAGGTGCAAAAAGCATATATAGAAGAGGGCGCTGTTCAATGTGGTTTTTGTACTCCTGGATTAGTTCTTGCAACTACTTCACTTGTAAATAGTGGTAAAAAGTTTACTGATGAAGAAATCAAGAGAGAAATTTCAGGACATTTATGTCGTTGTACAGGATATCAAAAAATATTTAATGCAACAAAAAAATCTTTAGAAGAATAAAGAAAATATAAGCTAATTAAAGCTAGTTAATTTATAAAGTTTGGAGGGATTATTGTGAAAAATACCTTATTTATAAAAAATATAAAAGCTTTAGTAACATGTGACGAGAAAGATAATTTATTTGAAAATGTAAATTTATATATTGAAGATGGAGTTATAAAATATATAGGAAAAGATGTATATGAGGCAAATGAGGTAATTGATGCAAAGGATATGTATGTGTATCCAGGACTTATAAATAGCCATCATCATCTTTTTCAAACCTTTACTAGAAATTTACCTCAAGTTCAAAACATGGAACTTTTTGATTGGTTAACTACATTATATGAAATTTGGAAAGGTGTAGTTTCTGAATCAGTAAGATATAGTTCTTTAGTTGGCATGGGAGAATTAATGAAGTATGGATGTACAACTTGCTTTGATCATCATTATCTTTTTCCAGAAAAAGCTGAAGAAACGCTTATTGATGAACAATTTAAATCAGCTAAAGATTTGGGAATTAGATTCCATGCATCAAGAGGAAGTATGGATTTAAGCAAGAAAGATGGAGGATTACCACCAGATTCTGTTGTTCAAAAAATGGATAAGATTTTATATGATTCTGAAAGAATAATAAAAAAATACCATGATGCAAATGAATTTTCGATGAGACAAGTTACTTTAGCACCATGTGCCCCATTTAATGTTACAGCTGAACTTATGAAAGAAAGTGCAGCTTTAGCTAGAAAATATAATGTAAGACTTCATACACATTTAGCAGAGACAAAAGATGAAGAAAAATATACTATTGAAAGATTCAATATGAGACCTCTTGAATATATGGAAACTCTTAATTGGATTGGTAATGATGTATGGTATGCACATGGAATTCACTTTAATACTGATGAACTTAAAGTTTTAGCAAAGACTCAAACTGGAGTGGCACATTGTCCGATTTCTAATATGAAATTATCATCAGGAATAGCAAGGATTCCAGAAATGGTAAATTTAGGCGTTCCTGTAGGATTAGCTGTTGATGGAAGTGCAAGTAATGATGGTTCAAACCTTTTAGAAGAACTTAGAATTTGTTACTTACTTCATAGATTAAATTGGAGTAATAAAGCACCAACAGGGTATGATATATTAAAACTAGCTACAAAAGGAAGTGCTAGAGTTCTTGGTAGGAAAGATATAGGAGAACTTGCAGTTGGAAAAGCTGCTGATTTATTCATGATAAATTCTAATAGAATAGAATTTATAGGTGCAGAATATGATCCAAAATCAATACTAGGTACAGTAGGATGTAAATCACCTGTAGATTATACTATAATAGCTGGGAAAATAGTTGTAAAAGATGGTAAGCTTACTACAATAGATGAAGAAAAAACTGTTTTTGAAGCTAGAAAAGCAGTAGAAAATTTATTTGCAAAAATATAATAAATATATAAAGTTTTTTAATAAACTGAATTAAGCTTATTATATGGAAGCGCTTACCTAAGAATAAAGGTGTGGGGTAAATGAATGGAATAATTTTAGCAGCTGGATTTAGTAGAAGAATGGGAAAAAATAAATTATTAATGAATATTGGAGAAAAGGCAATATTAGAAAAAGTTATAGGTGAAATCAAGAAAAGTGACATTTCTAATATAATTTTAGTTGCAAGGGAAGATAATGTTATCGAATTAGGAATTAGAGAAGAAATACAAGTAATAAAAAATGAATTTGCTATTTATGGACAAAGTCAATCAATAAAACTAGGATTATCTAGGGCAGACTTAAATAAAGATTTTATGTTTTTTTGTGGAGACCAGCCCTTTATAGATAGTATGTCTATAAATAAATTAATAACTGAATCTTTAAATTGTGAAGATAAAATAATAGTACCAAGAGTAAAAGATAAGACTGGCAGTCCAGTTATTTTCCCTAAATGTTTGAAACGTGACTTAGAGTTATTAGAGGGAGATATTGGGGGACGAGAAGTAATAAAAAATAATAAAAGTAAAGTGAAATATATAGATATAGAAAATGAGTTATTTTTGCAAGATATTGATAATATAGAGGACTATAAGAAATTCATTTTAGTGTAATAAAAATAAAAAGCAGTTATCAAAATGATATTAATTATTATTTTGATAACTGCTTAAATAATATTAATAAATTTATTATGGAATTTGCTTGTTTTAATAAAATCTTATAAGAAAGTTTTGGCACAAAATATGCTTTATAGATAAATAATTAGATATATATTTAGAGATTACGGTGGAGGGAACCAATATGGATTATAGATTTATATCTGAAGAAGTCATGAAATGTGCAGAAAAATACAAGGAAGATATGAGTGACTTTTTAAGAGAAATAATAGCTATACCTTGTGAAAGTTGTAATGAGGAACGTAAAATAATGAGAATAAAAAAGGAAATGGAAAAGGTTGGCTTCGATAGGATAGAAATAGATCCAATGGGTAATATTTTAGCTTATATTGGAACAGGAAATCATTTAATTGCTATGGATGGACATGTTGATACTGTAGGGGTAGGAGATCCAAGTCTCTGGAATTATAATCCATACGAAGGTGATGAAGATGCAGAGCTAATTTTAGGAAGAGGAGCAAGTGATCAGGGCGGTGGATTAGTAGCCATGGTTTATGCAGGAAAAATAATTAAAGATCTAAACTTAGAAAATGACTATACTTTACTTATAGCATGTACTATTCAAGAAGAAGATTGTGATGGACTTTGCTGGCAATATATAATTAATGAAGATAACATAAGACCAGAATTTGTAGTGATTACAGAGCCTACTTCATGTAATATCAATAGAGGTCATAGAGGAAGAGTTGAAATAAAGGTTAGTACTAATGGAATAAGTTGTCATGGATCAGCTCCAGAAAGAGGAGAAAATGCGATATTTAAGATGGCTCCAATTTTAAATGAATTAAAAAATTTAGGTGGTGAACTTATGGATAATGATTTTCTTGGTAAAGGAACATTAACTGTATCAGAAATATTTTATTCATCACCTTCAAGATGTGCTGTGGCAGATGGATGTAGTATTTCTATAGATAGAAGATTAACAGACGGAGAAACTTATCAATTTGCAATAAATCAAATTAAAGATTTGCCTTCGGTTAAAAAGGCACAAGCACAAGTATCTATGTATAATTATAATAAGGAATCTTATACAGGGCTTTCTTATGAAACACAAGCATATTTTCCAACTTGGGTTATACAGGAAGAACATGAGGTATGCCAGACACTTATAGAAGCATATAGGAGTTTGTTTAAGGTAGAACCAATCGTGGATAAATGGACATTTTCAACTAATGGTGTTTCTATAATGGGTAGGTATGGCATTCCATGTATAGGTTTTGGACCAGGACATGAAGATCAAGCTCATGCACCGAATGAAAGAACTTGGAAGAGTGAAATAGTAAAGTCAGCAGCTATGTATGCATTAATTCCTACAATATATATGAGTAGAATAAATAGTAAATAAACTAATTAAAAGGGAGCATTAGATATAAAATAAGCTTATAATAAGGTTATTTTATGATTCGAAGCTTCTTTTTTGATGATTATAATAATTGTAAGGCTAAGGAAAAAATGGTAACATAATATTGAGAGAGAATATGATAATCAATAATATATTACAAAAGGTGATAGCATGGAAGAAAAATTTATTGAAGACATAGCTAACAAAATAAGCGATGGAATTGTAATTTTAAATTCTAACGACAAAGTAATTTATGCAAACAATTACGTAAGAAAGGCCTTAAATATTCAAAGCAGTGACTTAGAAAAAATAGAAATATTTAGAAGTAATGGTGCAGAAAATAATAAAATTGGGATAAGAGCCAAAGGGATTGATTACGATGGTATAGGAGAATTATTAGAAATTGATTTAGATTCATATAATTATAAAAATATTATTATATTAAATAAAATTTGTAAAAAGGATAAATGCAATAATATAAATGAAAATAATGTATGGGGAGAAATAAAATTAAAATCTATAATTGGTGAATCAGAGGCAATGAAAAATATTAAAAGAAAAATTGTGAAAATAGCAAATTCAAGCTCATCAGTGCTTATAACAGGAGAAAGTGGGACAGGGAAGGAAGTTATAGCAAGAGCTATACATTCACAAAGCAACAGAAGTAATAAGCCATTTATAGCTATAAATTGTGCAGCTATACCAGAAGCATTACTTGAAAGTGAATTATTTGGTTATGCAAAAGGTGCATTTAGTGGAGCAAGTAATAGTGGTAGAATAGGTAAGTTTGAGCTTGCTAATGGAGGAATAATATTTTTAGATGAAATTGGAGACATGCCTTTAGCATTACAAGTAAAGCTTCTTAGAGTTCTTCAGGAAAGGAAATTTGCAAAGATAGGATCTAACCAAATGATAAATTTAGATATAAGGGTAATAGCTGCAACTAATAAAGATATAAGAAAAATGATTAAAGAAAAAAGGTTTAGAGAAGATCTTTATTATAGAATAAATGTAATACCTATCGAAATTCCTAATCTTTCAGAGAGAAAGGAAGATATAAAAGAGTTAGCCTTAAATTTTATAGATAAATATTGTTCAACTTATAGTTTAGAAAAAATTTATATTAAAGATGATGTTATAGAAAAACTAAAAAATTATCCATGGGAAGGAAATATACGAGAATTACAAAATGCTTTGGAATTCATGATAAATTTAGTAGATGAAGATAATATAATAACTTGTAGTATTCTTCCTGATTATATAATAGATTATTATAACAAAAATAATGCAAATTATTTAGATAAAATTATAGATGGAGATTTAATAACATTAGATGAATTAGAAAAAAAATATATAAATTATGCTTTGGAAAAATGTGGACATGATACTAAAGGAAAATCTATGGCAGCTAAAAAACTTGGAATAGGGTTAGCTACTTTATATAGAAAGAGTTGAAATATTGCAAGTTATAATGTTTATTCTATTTTTGATTTATAGAGAAATACTTTATTTTTTATAATAAGTATAGTATTTGAATAATTAGCTTTTTATTTAGGACATGTAAAATGAATAATCTTTAAGGTGGGTTTCTGTTAATGAAATATAAATGTTTAATTTTAGATCATGATGATACAGTTACTATGAGTACTCCAAATATACATTATCCATCCTTTATTAAGGCGCTTAAATCACTAAGACCAAATGAAAAATTATTAACTTTCGAAGAATTTGTTTATAATTGTTTTAGTCCTGGATTTTCTGAGCTATGTAGAGATGTATTAAAGTTTAGTAAAGAAGAACAAGAATATCAATATAAAGTATGGACTAGCTATACAAAATCAAAGATTCCAGATTTTTATTCTGGCTTTTCAGAATTAATAAAAGAATTTAAAAATTTAGGTGGAATAATTTGTGTTGCTTCTCATTCGGAAAGCAAACAAATTGAAAGAGATTATAAGATTAATTGTGGAATTATTCCAGATAAAATATTTGGCTGGGATCTTGAAGGGGATAAAAGAAAACCAAATCCTTTTTCAATTCAGGAAACTATGAGGATATTTAATTTAAGTAATGAAGATATATTAGTAGTAGATGATTTAAAACCAGGATTAGATATGGCAAAAGCTTGCAATGTAGATTTTGCTAGTGCAGGATGGTCTCATGTAATACCAGAAATAATTGAGTTTATGAAAGAAAATTCAAGTTATTATTTAACGAGTGTTAGCGATTTAAGAGAGTTGGTATTATAAAGAAAGGAGAAATTATATGAACAGCATTATTGAGATAAATTATGCAACTATTATTGCAACCGTTATTAATTTGTTTTTACTGTTTGGGATTATAATATTAGTATATAAATTAATTAAAAATATTAGAAATATTAGGTTGAAAAATAAAGAAATAAGAGAAAAGATAGATTTTATGTATAATAAATTAAAGGATTGAATAAATTTAAAAGTATAAGTGATAGTTATTAAATATATTAACTATCACTTATATTTTAACCATAATGGAGATAAACCATTAACGAAACATCCCCATAAAGTTGATATAAATACAAAGAAAGCTATTGATAGTTTTGGAGTTTTAGTAAGTTTATCTAAGTAAAAATTTATTTGGTTTGTAAAAAATGAATATAATAATATTCGTAAAACACTCATAATATAATTTAGAGTATTTTATATTTTAGTTTTTTAGGAAATTTCTTACTGAAATTTATGCAGTTGATATTAGATGATTTATTAAAAAGTATATAAATATTTTTGAATTTAGTATCACAATAAGGGCGAACTTTCAAAATTTTGCCTCAAAATATTAGTCTTATTTATGGCACTATATAGTAAAGAGGTATAAAAATAATTGAGTTCAAGTTACAGAAATTTTAAGATAGTTTCTAAAATATATACTTTAATAGTATAAATTTTAGAGGCTATTTTTTATGTGCAGGAAACTTAAAAGCTATAAAGCTTAGAACATAATATTTGAAAAGTAGATTTATTTTATTCTTAAAATGATAATTACAATTACTAAATTGATAATAAAGCTAAATTTTATTAGTTATAAATTTTGAATATCTAATAAATAGAAACAATATAACTTATTTATAACTTTTAATTAAAGTATTGTTACCATAAGTAATTTTATAAAAATAATTAAAATAAAATTAAATTAAGAGCTTTAATTAATAAAGCTTGGCATGGATAATGCTAAGTATAATTTTGATTATATTATACTGGAGGGATAATAGATGATTTTAATTGGTAATGGTATAGTTATAACCCAGGATATTGATAACCCCATTATAGATAATGGAGCTGTTGCTATAAAAGAAAATTTAATTATTGAAGTTGGAGATTTTGAAAGCTTAAGAGCTAAATATAAGGATTTTGAACTTATTGATGCTAAAGGTAAGGTTATAATGCCAGGATTAATAAATACACATCATCATATATATAGTGCTTTTGCTAGGGGCATGGATGCAAAAGAAAGTCCTGCACAAAATTTTAATGAAATACTAGAAAGACTTTGGTGGAAGTTAGATAAAAAATTGACCCTTGAGGATACAAAATATAGTGCATATACAACATATATTGATTGTATTAAAAATGGAGTTACAACTGTCTTTGATCATCATGCAAGCCCTATGAGTATAGAAAATAGTTTGTTTACTATAGGGGATGTAGCTAAGGAACTTGGGATTAGAACTTCATTATGTTACGAAGTATCAGATAGAGATGGATATAAAATAGCCGAAGAGGGGATTAATGGAAACGTAAACTTTATTAAGTATGCTAGTAATGATTCAAGTGATATGATAAAAGGCCTATTTGGGCTTCATGCGTCTTTTACATTAAGTAATAAAACTTTAGAAAAATGTGCTAAAGAAATTCAAGGCTTAAATTCAGGATTTCATATTCATGCTGCAGAGGGAATATCAGATTTACATGAGGCTTTAAGACATAGTGGAAAAAGAGTCATCGAAAGGCTTTATGATTTCAATATATTAGGCGAAAAAACTTTAGCAGTTCATTGTGTCCATATAAATGATAGGGAAATGGAATTATTAAAATATACTAATACAAATGTAGTTAATAATCCAGAATCAAATATGGGAAATGCAGTTGGATGTTCTCCAGTATTAGAAATGATAAATAAAGGTATAAATATAGGAATGGGAACTGATGGATATACTAGCGATATGTTTGAATCAATGAAGGTTTTCCCTATAATACAACGACATAATAGATGTCATCCAAGTGTAGCTTTTAATGAAACATTTAAGTTGTTATTTGAAAATAATAGAAATATAGCAAATAGATTCTTTAATAAAGATCTTGGAATATTAAAAGAAGGAGCTTATGGAGATGTGATTATAGTTGATTATAATCCTCTAACTCCTATGAATGCAAGTAATATAAATGGTCATATGCTTTTTGGATTTACAGGAAGATCTGTAATAACAACTATTATAAATGGAAAAGTTGTTATGAAAAATAGAGAATTAGTAAATATAGATGAAGAAAAAATATTTGCAGATTCAAGAAAAATAGCTCAAAAGTTATGGGATCAAATGTAAGAGTTCTTAATTATATGCTTAATAAGTTTTTTATGTATATGGGAATAGAAAAGTTCGTATTAACTTTAATAGAAGTGATAGAGTAAGTAAACTTATATCAAAATTTATTAATAATTAAAATTTATAGTGATGGGAATTCATATTAAATTTGTTTTAAGAAAGGTGGAACAATTATGAGCGATGTAATGAAAGTAATGTCTTTTGAAAAAATTCTTGAGATAACTCTTAAAGATTATTATACAAAAGGAAAAATATTTGGAATAGAAGAAAAGGATTTTTATAGAGATATTGATAATAGTATAGAAATGAATTTTTGTGGTGAGTACTTAAGATTTCCAGTAGGGCCTGCAGCTGGTCCCCATACACAATTAACTCAAAATTTTTTAGCAGCTTATCTAACAGGATGTAGATATTTTGAACCTAAGACTGTTCAAATAGTAGATGGAAAAGAAATGCAAGAAATGATAGCAAGACCTTGTATTGATGTTAAAAATGTAGGATACAATGTAGAATGGTCTACAGAATTAACAGTTGAAGAAGCAAAAGATGAGTATATTAAAGCTTCTGTATTATTACAAGTAATGGGAATTGAGCTTGGATTGTCTGATGTAAAAGATTTTATACTTAATATAAGTGTAGGATATGAGCTTAAAGGAATTCAATCAAAAAAGATTTCTGATTTTATTGATGATCTTAAAGAATCAAAAGATACTAAGGCTTTTAAAGAATGTATAGAAGTATTAAAGAAAAATATAAATAATTTTAAAAGATTTAAATTAGAAGATATAGATAAGATAAGTTCAAAGATTACAAATATAATTACACTTTCAACAATGCATGGATGTAAAGCAAGTGAGATTTTAGATATAGCAACTCACTTATTATCAAATAAAAAGATAAATACATTATTAAAATGTAATTCTACATTATTAGGATATGATGCTGTAAGAAAAATATTAGATGATTTAGGATACAATGATATCGAATTAAAAAGAGAAGACTTTGAACACGATTTACAATTTGATATGGCTAAAGAAATAATATCTAAGTTACTACAAATAGGAAAAGATAATAATGTGACATTTGGAGTTAAATTAACTAACACATTGCCAGTAGTTAATAATAGAAATATTATGCCAGGTGAGGCTATGTATATGTCTGGAAAGCCACTATATCCAATAGCAATAAATGTAGCTAAAAATATTGCAAGTGAGTTTAAGGACATAAATATGTCCATATCAGGAGGAATAGATAAAAATAATGCATTAGATGTTTTTAATACTGGAATTGCGCCTATTACAATAGCAACGTTATTTTTGCAACCCAAAGGCTACGCAAATAATATTGGTTTATTAAATGAAATGAAAAAAGCAGGACATGCACCTGAAGGATTAAATATTGAGGCTTTAAATGAATTAGCAGATAAGGCAAAGAATGACACTAATTATAAAAATAAAGGTAATGGTAAAATTTTAGAAGATAAGCTAGAGACATTTGATTGTTTAAAGAGTTGTGGAATTTGTGTTGACATATGTCCAAATAGAGCTAATTTGAGAGTACCTGTTGAAGAGCTTTCAGCTAATTATCAAATAGCACATATTGAAAATATGTGTAATGAATGTGGTAACTGCCATATGTTCTGTCCAAAAGGAGGCTTTCCATATCTTAAGAAACCAACTATTTATAAGAATTTAGAAGAATATAATAATTCAAAGAATACTGGATTATTAAGAATTGGAGAAGGTAAATTCTTATTAAGAGAAGATGGAAAAGAATATATATATACAGTTAATTCAAAAGAAAACAAGAGTAAATTAGAAATTACTGCTGAAACGATTTTAAAAGATTATCCTTATTATATTGATGAAATAGATGCTTTAAAAGAAGAAGAATTAAAAAATTACGTATAATAAGTTATCAAAAAGATTTTTTATTTATAAAACATTAAAATTATTATTTTGATAATTGGGAGGAGCAAATTAAATGTATAGTTTTAAGCTCAATGGTAAAAGTGTATCAGTAAATGAAGATATGGGTTTACTTGATTATTTAAGAGATATAGCACAATTGACATCCGTAAAAAATGGTTGTGCAGAAGGTGCTTGTGGTGCTTGTATGGTATTAATTGATGGGGTAGCGCAAAGAGCATGTATTCAAAAATTAAGTAGATTGGAAAATAAAGAAGTAATTACTGTTGAAGGAATTAGTGAAAGAGAAAGAGATGTTTTTGCTTATGCCTTTGGTAAATGTGGAGCAGTACAATGTGGATTTTGTATTCCAGGAATGGTTATAAGTGCAAAAGGACTGCTTGATAAAAATTTAAATCCTACTGAAGATGAAATAAAAATTGCTCTTAAAGGAAATATATGTAGATGTACTGGATATGTAAAAATTATAAAAGCTATTAATTTAGTTGCAGAACTTTTAAGAAATGATGAAGAAGTACCTAAAGTATATTGTAAAGGATTAGTGGGAGAAAATTTGCCAAGAATTGATGCTGAAGTTAAGACTTTAGGAATTGGTAAATATGCAGATGATTTATATTTTGATGAAATGCTTTATGGATCTGCATTAAGATCAAAATATCCAAGAGCCTTAGTTAAAAATATAGATACATCAAAGGCAAAAGCACTGGATGGTGTTTATGCTGTTTTAACTGCAAAAGATATACCAGGGGATAGATTTATAGGTCATTTAGTTCAAGATTGGCCAGCGATGATAGATATTGGAGAAGAAACTAGATATTTAGGAGATGCTGTTGCTTTAGTAGCTGCAAGAGATAAAAAGATATTAAAAGAAGCATTAAATCTTATAGAAGTAGATTACGAAGAACTTTCACCTGTAATAAATCCAGAAATGGGAATGAAAGATGATGCGCCTAAAGTTCATGAAAGTGGAAGTATATTAAGTAGGCAATATCTAAAAAGAGGAGATGCAGATGAAGCAATAAAAAATTCAAAATATGTTGTAACAGAAAAGTATAGCACGCCACCAACTGAACATGCTTTTTTAGAACCAGAATGTGCAGTTGCTAATTATGAAGATGGAATTCTAACAGTATATACAGGTGGACAAGGAGTTTATGATGAACTTCGTGAAATAGGAAAGCTTTTAAACTTAGATC
Source organism: Clostridium mucosae (assembly GCF_024622765.1). Taxonomy (NCBI): domain Bacteria; kingdom Bacillati; phylum Bacillota; class Clostridia; order Eubacteriales; family Clostridiaceae; genus Clostridium; species Clostridium mucosae. Next base: position 23,422 of record NZ_JANKAF010000019.1, read on the forward strand.
CAAGCCAATTAAGAATTAAAAGCATGCTTGTAGGAGGAGGATTTGGTGGTAAGGAAGATATGAGTGTACAACATCATGCAGCACTTTTAACTTATTATACAAAGAAACCAGTGAAAGTTGCTTTAAGTAGAAAAGAAAGTATAATAATACATCCAAAGAGACATGCTATGGAAATGGAATTTACTACAGCTTGTAATGAAAATGGAATTTTAACAGGAATGAAAGCAAGAATAATTTCTGACACAGGAGCTTATGCATCATTAGGTGGAGCTGTATTACAAAGAGCTTGTACTCATGCAGCTGGGCCATATAACTATCAAAATGTAGAAATAGAAGGTATTGCAGTATATACAAATAATCCTCCAGCAGGAGCATTTAGGGGATTTGGAGTTACTCAATCAGCATTTGCAAATGAATGTAATATAAATAAGCTTGCAGAGCTTGTAGGAATTTCATCATGGGAGTTTAGATATAAAAATGCAATTAGGCCAGGGCAAGTATTGCCAAATGGACAAATTGCTGATGAAGGAACAGCATTAGTAGAAACTTTAGAAGCTGTAAAAGATGCTTTTGAAAATAATAAAAATGTAGGTATATCCTGTGCATTTAAAAATGCTGGATTAGGTGTAGGTATTCCTGATACAGGTAGATGTAGAATAGTAATTAAAGATGGAAAGGCTGTCATAAGAACATCAGCAGCTTGTATTGGACAAGGCGTTGGTACAATAGCAACACAAATTCTTTGTGAAACTACAGGAATAAAACCAAATGAAGTTTTAGTAGATAATCCAGACACTTTTACTACACCAAACTCAGGAACAACAACAGCTTCAAGACAAACTGTATTTACAGGAGAAGCAACAAGAGCAGCTTCTTTAAAGCTAAAGGCAGCTTTAGAGAATAAGTCTTTAGAGGAATTAGAGGGTGAAGAATTTTATGGTGAGTATGTTTCAGATACAGATCCAATGGGAAGTACAAAGCCAAATCCGGTAAGTCATGTTGCTTATGGTTATGCAACTCAAGTAGTAGTTTTAGATGATAATGGTAAGGTACTAAAAGTAGTTGCAGCTCACGATATTGGAAGAGCTGTAAATCCTATAGCTGTAGAAGGACAAATTGAAGGTGGAGTAGTTATGGGGCTTGGATATGCATTAACAGAAGATTATCCATTAAAAGATGGAGTTCCATTAGCTAAATTTGGAACATTAGGATTATTTAGATCAACAGGAGTTCCAGAAATAGAAACTATCTTAATTGAAAAAAATAAATCTAGCTTAGCATATGGAGCAAAAGGAGTTGGAGAAATTGTTGTTGTTCCAGCTGCACCAGCAATGCAAGGAGCATACTATAAATTAGATGGTGAATTTAGAACTAAATTGCCATTAGAAAATACTTATTATAGAAAATTAAAAAAATAAAAAAATATGGAAATTATAAAGTCATCTTTTTAAGTAGTAAAAGATAAAATTAAACTATCCTTTACTTAAAAAGATGATTTTTTTTATAGAAAATAAAAAAGGTTACATAATTGAAAGCATTTCGTAATATACATAAATACTACAAAGGAAAAATAAATAATATAATAAATTTATAAATTGAGATTAGGAGATGATTTTTTTATGAGAAAGATTAAAGATGTTTTAACTGTTGTTGCTTTAGTAGTATTTGCTGGTTATGATGAAAAAAAATTTGATTTATAAAGTATTCACAAATTAACATATTAAATATTAATTCAAATTTTGAATATAATATTTTAATATAATTTTACTTAAAATTTCCAGTATTAAATAAAAATATTTTGTATTTACCTTATTATTGATATATACTAATAAAGATTAAGTAATAAATTTTTATGTATAGTATAAATTGATTTTGTAGGGAGAATTTATATGTTTGTTAAATCAGAAGGCAAGGTAAAAGTATGGATGAAAGTAGTTTTTATACTTACTATATTGACAATAATACTTATTCAGTTCAGAAAGCTATTTTCAGATTTTGATACACATACATTTTACATATATAAAGACAAGCTTTCTTTTATAAGCTTAAGTATTATTATAATTTTAGGGTTATTATCATATTTACCATTATCGTTATATGATTTTATAATCAAGGATACCTGTAATATTTCTTTAGATAACAAGAGTCTTTATAAATCTTCTTGGATTGCGAGCTCTATTTCAAGTATAGTTGGTTTTGGTGGCACAGCTGCAATAGCACTTAAAAGTCATTTTTATTCACCTTATATTAAGGACAAGACAAAATTAGTAAAAGAAGTTTCAAAAGTAGTATTATTAAATTTTACTGGATTTTCTGCAATTTGCTTCATTTATTCAATTTTAAACATAACAAGTTTAAAGAAAATTGAATTTGTAAAAATAGGCATATTATTAGCTGCACTTTATGCACCAATCCTTTTTATCTATAACTTATATAGATGTAGAACTAAAGAAATGCGAAAAAATGCTATAAAGACTATAAAAATAATGATAATCTCAATTTTAGAATGGATAGCAATGGCACTATTATTGTTTAGCATTTTAAAACTATTAGGAAATGCATTACCTTTATCAAAAATATTCCCAATTTACGTAGTATCTTCAGCTGTAGGAATTGTGAGTATGATGCCAGGAGGAATTGGTGGATTTGATTTATTATTTATATTAGGGGTGAATGCTCTTGGTATAAATAAAGAAGAAGCCCTACTAGCTTTATTGTTGTATCGCATAAGTTATTATATCATTCCGTTAACTGTAGGAATATTTTTATTAATTTATGAAACTAAAAATAAAATAAATAAAGATTACAGAGATATTTTAAAGCTATCTATAAGAAAAATAATCAATAAAACAAAGTTTGCAAGACAAAATAAAATTGATAGTAATGAAGTTTAAGATTAGTTAAGATATAAATATTAAACAATCCTTTAATATATAGAGGGTTGTTTTTTTATTATAATCTTACGAAAATGAAAGGTTAATGAAAGTTAGATAAATACGTAATTAATAAATATTAGGTTAAAATATGATTGTAATGAAATTAGTAGTTTTTTAAACATTAATATAATTAATTAGATGGAGGATAACATGAAGAATATTTTAAGTGTAGAGAAAATCGAAAAGTATTATGGAAACAAAGATAATGTAACTAAAGCAATTGATAATATAAGCTTTAAAGTTGATAAAGGAGAATTTGTTGGAATAATGGGGCCATCTGGTAGTGGGAAAACAACTCTACTTAATTGTATTTCAACAATAGATACTGTGACTACAGGAAAGATAATAATAAACGATAAGGATATCACAAAGCTTAAATCAAAACAATTAGAAAAATTTAGAAGGGATGAGCTAGGGTTTATATTTCAAGACTTTAATCTTTTAGATACTTTAACTGCTTATGAAAATATAGCATTAGCACTAACTATCCAAGGAAGAAGTCATAATAAAATTGATGGACTTATAAAAGATATATCAAGTAATCTTGGAATAACAGAAGTATTAAGTAAATATCCGTATCAAATGTCAGGTGGACAAAAACAAAGAGTTGCTTCAGCAAGGGCAATTGTTGCTAACCCATCATTGATATTAGCAGATGAGCCAACAGGAGCATTAGATTCTAAATCATCAAGGTTACTTTTAGATTCATTTGAAACTCTTAATAAAGAATTAAAAGCAACTATATTAATGGTTACTCATGATGCATTTACAGCAAGTTATGCACATAGAATTTTATTCATTAAAGATGGAAAGATATTCAATGAACTTGTAAGAGGAGGAGATTCCAGAAAGGAATTTTTCAATAGAATTATTGAAGTGGTTACTCTTTTAGGAGGTGATGCAGGAAATGTATTCTAAAATAGCATTTAACAACGTAAAAAAGAGTATAAAAGATTATGCAATATATTTCTTGACATTAACATTTGCAGTTTGTATATTTTACAGTTTTAACTCAATAGAATCCCAAAAAGCTATATTTGAAATGAATAGTAGTCAGTCAAATACGATAAGTGGTTTAAGCAAAATCATAGGAATGGTTTCAATATTTGTATCAGTTATTCTTGGAAGTTTAATAATATATGCTAATAACTTTTTAATTAAAAAACGTAAAAAAGAGCTTGGAATTTATATGACACTAGGGATGGGAAAAAGTAAGATTTCCAAAATATTACTTTGTGAAACTTTAATTATTGGGATAATGTCATTATTAGCAGGACTTGTATTAGGAATGATTTTTTCACAAGGATTATCAGTATTTACAGCTAAACTATTTGATGTTTGGATGAGAGAATATAAATTTATAATCTCATTTGAAGCAATGATTAAAAGTACTATTTACTTTGGAATAATGTTTTTATTAGTTATGATTTTTAATACTGTTGTTGTATCAAAATACAAGTTAATAGATATGTTGACAGCCTCAAGAAAAAGCGAAAATGTAAAATTTAAAAACCCAATTGTAAATATTATAATATTTATTTTATCAATAATAATATTATTTGCTGCATATTACTTAGTTATAAAAGCTGGATTAAATCCTGAAGATAGTAGGTTTGTTATGTCTTTAGTATTGGGAATTGTAGGAACATTATTATTCTTTATAAGTTTAGGTAGATTTAGCATATATCTAATTCAAAATAATAAAAAAGCTTATTTTAAAGAACTTAATATATTTGTTTTAAGACAAATAAGTAGCAAGGTTAATACTAACTTTGTATCTATGACGATAATTTCATTAATGTTATTTTTAACAATAACAACACTTTCAACTGGGCTTAGTTTTAAAAATGCTTTAGAAAGTAGTTTAAAAGATACGACGCCATTTTCAGCTTCAGCCCTTATGTTTCTAGATGAGAGATCTAATTCAAAGGATATAAAAGAAAATTTAGACAAATTGAATTTTAAATTTAATGATGATGAAAAATATATAATATATACCGAATATATCTCAAATGAGAAACTAAAGGATATTCTTAAAGATTATATAAAAAGTCCAGAAGATATAAAGGGGTTTGGAGATAATCAAATAGAATTTATAAAAATATCTGATTATAATAAAATTAAATCTCTTAAAGGTGAAAAGGATTTGTATTTGAATCAAGATGAAGTCTTAATTGCGTCAAGTTTTGGAAATAAAATTAAGGAAATAAGTAAATTTGCTAAAAATGAAGAAACTATAATTTTAAGCGGCGAGGAATATAAAATAGCAAATTCAGATTTAATTACAGAGTCATTTTATACAGATTCAATTTCGGAAAATGTATTTACTATAATAGTTCCAGATAATTTTAAGGGAGAGTTAATTCCTTCAAGATCAATTTTAAATGTTAACTATTCTGAAGGTAAGTATGAAGAAAAATATGAAGACTTATTTACAGATTTTAGAAGTGGAAGTTATACAAGAAATGATTATACAGATTTTGTATTAGGTTATACTAGAAATCAAATATATACGGAGAATAAAAGTATGACAACTGTCATTTTATTTATAGCAATATACTTAGGAATAGTATTTTTAATTTCTAGTGCTGCAATATTATCATTACAACAACTATCTGAAGCTGTTGATAGTAAAGAAAGATATAGCTCACTTAAAAGAATTGGAGCATCTAAAAGGATGATAAATAAAACTATATTTAAACAGACAATAATATATTTTATGATTCCGCTTATTTTAGCGATTGTTCACTCAATAGTAGGAATTAGTGTTATAAATGATTTTATAGTATTATTTAATAAGCCAAGCATAGGATTATCATCTTTTGTTACTTTATTTACTTTAGTAGCAATTTATGCAGGATATTTTTATGCAACATATACTGGATACAAAAACGTAGTTAAATAAAAAAAGGCACAGTCTCTAGAAATCTATTTAATATAAAATTTATTCAAATTCAATCAAGTTTTATTGCCTTAAAAAAGTTAATTTATTATTTTTATAAAGGGGCTCGCGAAACGCGAGCCCCTTTTAAACCATTGATTTTACTTACTTAAAGACGGTTTTAAAACATAAATAGAAATTTTTATCTATTATTTATATATGCACAAAAAGGAAAGTTCAAATTAAAACGTTCCTTTTTATCAGATAATATCAAAATTCATTTTGATACAGCCCTATTTTTTTGAAAATATATAGGTTCTATAGTAAAATGATATGACTGTGTGGACTGTGTGATAAATAGTAGGATTTGGTATATAATAAACATATGATTTCAATTATGCCATTACTTAAATAATTATACTAAATATCAATAGCTATCAGTATTAATTATTTATGAGATTGATTTAAGAATATATAAAATAAAAACTTAGTATAGAGGTGAAATAATGTATAAGATTGTTATAATTGAAGATTCAGAATCTATAAGAGAAGAGCTTAAGACATATTTAGAAAGATATGGATATGAAGTTGAAACTCCAGATTCTTTTGAAAATATAATTGAATATATTGATAAAAGTAATGCAAGTTTAATTTTACTTGATATTAATCTTCCTCTTTATGATGGATATTATATTTGTAGGGAAGTTAGAAAAAAATCAGATGTTCCTATAATAGTTGTTACAAGTAGAGATAGCCAAGTTGATGAGCTTATGAGTATGAATTTAGGTGCTGATGATTTCATAACAAAACCTTACAATACTGAAATACTAATTGCTAGAGTATCAGCAATATTAAAAAGAAGTTATGGAAAAAGTAGCAATGATGAAATAATTAGTTATGGGGATTTGAAGTTAAATCTTGCAAATGGGAGTATATCATATAAGTCAAATACTATAGAACTGACTAAAAATGAATTGAAGATTTTAGCATATTTAATAAAGAATAAAGGTAAAATTGTCTCTAGAGATGCATTAATGGATGCATTATGGCAATCCGATTTGTTTTTAGATGATAATACTCTTTCGGTAAATGTAACTAGATTAAGAAAAAAGATTGAAGAAATAGGATTAAATAATATTATAGAAACAAGAAGAGGATTAGGATATATAATGCCATGAATATATTAGACTATATAAAGGACAGAAGAGCTATAATAATAATAAATATTTTTCTTTTTATACTTGTATCTATAATTTTGTTTGTAGCACGTGTTAATAACTGGTTTATAGTATTAATATTTTTAACTTGGATACTTCCTTTATTTATAAATATTTTTTTAGAATATTTTAAACAAAATAGCTTCTATAAAAATATGATTTCTGTATTGGAAAACTTAGATAAGAAATACTTACTTCCTGAAGTAATCGAAGAACCTGAATTTTTAGAAGGAAAAATAGTCTATGATGTCTTAAAGGAAACAAATAAAAATATGAACGAAAATGTTAAATATTACAAAGAAAAACAAGCAGAGTATAGAGAGTATATTGAAACCTGGGTTCATGAAATAAAAACTCCAATTGCTTCAACTAAATTAATTTTAGAAAATAGTGAAAGTGAAATTGCAGAAAAAATATCATATGAAATAAAAAAAGTAGAGGGGTTTATAGAACAAGTATTATATTATTCGAAAAGCGATGATGTGAGCAGGGATTATATTATAAAAGAGTTTAATTTATCAGAAGCTGTTAAAATAGCAATAAGAAATAATTCAAGAGATTTTATAAATAAAAAAATAATATTAGATCTTAAAGAAATAGATATAATGATATTTAGTGATATAAAATGGATAAGCTTTATTATTAATCAGATTATAGGAAATTCAATTAAGTATTCACAAAAGGGAAGAGGAAAAATAACCATATATACTAAGTCTAATAAAAACAGTAATTCATTAATAATAGAAGATAATGGAGTAGGTATAAATCAAAGAGATATAGATAAAGTCTTCGAAAAAGGATTTACAGGAGAAAATGGTAGAATATATGGAAAGTCAACAGGGATAGGATTATATTTATGTAGTAGTCTATGTAAAAAATTAGGTTTAGGAATTAAATTAGAATCAAAGGAAAACGTTGGTACAAAGGTAGAAATAATTTTCCCGTTGGGAAAATTTACATTATTTCAATAGAACATATAAAAATATAAAGTAGAACTATTATATAATCATAATATATTTTATAAATGAATTTTATATTATAAATATATTAACTACAAATTCAATAAATTTTAAAGAAGAATAAATAAGGTATAAGGATAATTAATCCTAGCAAGAAAAACTTGCTAGGATTAATATGTTTTTATTATTTATTTTTCTTAAATAAAGTGACGCCAGCTATGGTAAGCATTGATGCAAAACTCAATAATATTGATGAATTTCTTCCTCCTGTAGTTGGAAGTTTACTGCCTTGATTATTATTATGATTATTATTATTATTATTATTATTATTATTATTATTGTTATTATTGTTATTGTTATTGTTGTTATGATTATTATTATTGTTGTTATTATTGTTGTTTTCAGGATTTGTATTAGAATTTTCTTTTAATTCTTTAATTCTAGCTTCAGCTTTTACCAGTTTATCTAAGTTTGTTATTGCTGAATCATTATTTGCAATAGTAACTAATTTTCTTGCATCTTTAATAGAGTCTTCATCTGATAAAGTTATATTTTCTAAAATTGGAAGCTTGTCTATTGCTGAAATAGCTGCAGTTTCTTTTGCTATTTGTTCCTCTTTAACTTTTTCTGACTTAAGTTCAGATATTTTGCCTTCAGCAGCAATTAATATATCTAAATTAGTAACATAGGAATCATTATTTAAAGCTGTAACTAGAGTTCTTGCAGAAGTAACAAGGGATTCATGCTCTAATGTTAATATATCTAATGATGGAATTTTGTTAATTGCCTCTATAATAGGTAAAGCAGCATTTTCATTATATAAAACAACTTTATTAAATATTTTGGCTTCATTTTCAGTTGAGGCATTATCTATTATGGTAACAGCATAAGTATATGTTTTATTAGCTTCAATAGATGTATCAATAAATTCTTTTCCGGATTCTATACCTTTTCTAACAATTAAATTTTGTGGATTAGTGATATCAATTGTATCTAGGTTTCCTTCTTGTTTATAAATGCAATAGAATTTACTATCAGCATTAGTATCATCCCAACTTAATTTAATAGTATTATCTTTTATTTCATATTTGATATTAGTAACAGGGGTAGTTTCTAATTTGTCAAGCCAAGGTTTTCCTGGAACATTTGCTGGTAAGTTTAAGTAGCTCTTTTCTAAAATATCATTAGAATGATTTAATATATCAAATTTATCTCCAGGAGTAGTAACTGATTTAGGCAACAATTTATCAAAGGAGAAGAATGCACTTCCTTTAACGTTTTCAAATTTTTGATTGAATCTTAATTGGTTAGCTATTTCATATGGGTTTTTAAAGTTATTATCCCAAGATGCATCGATATATTTATAATTAGGATGTCCAATATAAAGATGAGAGTTACTTACTCCTTCAAATTGAGAATCCCACCATTGTAGTAATTCTCCATATGGAGCAGCAGCGGTGTTAAAAGCCCAATAAATTTGAGGTGTTAAATAATCAACCAAACCTTCTTTAACCCATTTTCTCGTATTAGCAAATTGGTCTCTAAGACTTGATGTTGATCCAGTAGGTGTATTAGAGCCTTCAGGATAGTTCTCAGCATGTCCCCATATTCCAAATGGTGAAACACCGAATTGTATTGATCTATTATTAATTATATTTATGTTTGTTATTTTATCTTTTATTGATTTAATAAGAAGGTTAATATTATTTTCTCTCCATTTAGCAGCATTTTCAATAGTGTATTCACCAAACCCTCTATTATAATTTAAAAATGTTTGTTTATCTAAATCTTGAGCATAGAAGTATATATCTTTACCATTTTCACTATATTTATATGGATAAAAATAATCATCGAAATGAATTGCATCTACGTTATATTTACTAGCAACTTCTTCTACTCTTTGAACTACATAATCAATAACTTCTGGTTTACCAGGATCTAAAAATAATTTGTTTTGAAATTCGTAAACTAAATGAGGATTTTTTCTTGCAAAATTACTTTCTGAAAGCTCATTCAATTTCTCTGTTATAGACCTTTTATCAACAGTGTTAGTAACTCTATATGGATTAAACCATGCGTGGAATTCCATACCTCTTTTATGAGTTTCACTAATTAGCCATTTTAATGGATCAAAACCATTGAAACCAGGGTCTTTGCCTTGAAATGTATAGCTAGTACCACCTTTATGAAGATATTGAGACCAAGGTGCTATATCTGATGGATACCAAGCGTCAAGCATAGGACTAACTTGAAAAGTAACTGCATTTAAGTTTAGCTCTTCAAATCTATCAAGAATCGAAGAAAGTTCATTTTTGAATTCTTCTTCAGCTGAAAGGTTTGGATCACTAGTGACATCAGAAATATCAATATTTACAACGGTTGATAGCCAAGCTGTTCTAAATTGTTCTTTTGGACTAACAAACGTATCAGGAATAGTTACCTTAGGACCATTTTTATAAAGGTACACAGGTGTGTTTTCATCATAAGTTGCATCCATTGTAGTAAAATCATAGGATTTGAAGTTGAATAATGGTGATTCATTTACTGATGCAAATGAATTTTGCCAAGTTATCGCTTGGCTAGAGATACTAGCAAGTAAAAATAATGTCAAAGCTTTTTTCTTATTCATAATACCCCTCCTAAATGAATTTTAATAATTTTAATATTAATATAGAATTAAATTAAAAATCAGATTAAATGGAAATGTTTACAAGATAGTATAATTGTAACCCAAGAGATAAAATGTTTCAAGATATATTTTAAAAAGAGAAATATATTTTCAAAAACATACTATTAATTTGAAAAATAATCCTAAACTTCAATAAATATAAATAAATTAATTAAATTTCATCTAAATATTAAATAAAATTAAATAAAATATTGTTAAATTTTAGTGTAAAAGCTATAATATAGTATATTGGGATGTATTTAATTTGATATGTAGCTATAAGGGGATAAAATGAAAACATTAAGAAAAGAAATTAATGAGATACAGGATATTGGAGAAACAAAAGAAAATAGAGATACTATAAATAAGGCTTATTTAAGTGCAATGAGTGCTTTAGAAAAAGTAGATGATGGTTCAAAAAGTATTGATAAAGTGCAATCATATCATTTAAAAGCTTTAATTAATATGAATAAAATTTTGTTAGATGATGCAATAGAAAATCTTGAAAAAGAGTTTTTGATAAAAAATGTTGAAAAGATATCTTCAGGGAAAATATATGCAGAGCTAACAAAAATGTTTTTAGTTCAAAATAATATGAATGGATATAAAATTCATTTAATGTTGGCGGAAAAAGCATTGTCATCAGAAAAAAAATATGAAGAATTAGTAAGTTTATATATCAATGTAGCAACAAGATTTATCAGAAATGAAAAAAAGGGTGAAGGAATAAATATATTAAAAAAAGCTATTGATTTATTAGACAATAATGATGAATATTGGGTAGCTGAAGAATATCTTAATGTTGGATCAGTTTTTTCTATAGAGCTAAATAATAATGAACTAGCAATAGATTTATATAATAGAGGATACAAATTAGCCAAAAAATATAATTTGAAAAAGATTCAATTTTTATTGATGTATTATATAGCAGTTGGATATACATATATAGGTAGAAGAAGAGATGCAATAGAGCTATATAATAAAATTATAAATAACAAAGAAAATAACTTATCTTTATTAATTATTACAACAATTTATATGGAGCTATCAACATTATATATAGACTTAAATTTAAATATGGACAAGGTAGAGTCATTAATAAGTTTAATTGAAGAAAATATAAAGAAAATACCAATTAAAACTAAAAAACAATTTGAAGCAAATTTAATACTTCTTAAGTGTAGATATTTTATTAAAATGAAGGAAAAGGGAAAGTATATACTGCAAGAATTAGATAAAGCAAAGTCTATTTATGAAAAATATAGTGATACTTTTAGATTTAGTAATTTTGATTTATATATAGAAATGTTATATGGTGATATATACTATAATTTAAATGAGTATAAAACAGCATTAATTCATTATAATAACTTAACGAAACTATCACAAAAGTATGGTTATAGATTTATAGAAAAAACATATGAAAGGTTATCAAAAACATACGAAAAGCTTGGTGATTTTAGATGTGCTATGGAATATATGGAGAAAGCTAATTCAATAATGCTTTCATATGATAATAATAAATATAGAGAAAAGTATTTAGAGCTGTATAGAAATCTTGAAATGTTACAAGAATCAGAAAAGGCTAAAAGTGAATTCTTTGCAAATATTTCTCATGAATTTAAGACTCCAATTAATATAATATATTCGTCAATGCAACTTTTAAATTTATATAAAGATAAAGATGAAAAAGAATTTATGATGTATTATTTAAAATATAAAAATAATATTAGACAAAATTGCTTAAGGAGTTTTAAACTTATAGACAATATTATAGATGTAACAAAAATAAAAAAAGGAATTTATGAAGCTAATTTTAAAAATATAAATATAGTTGATTTAGTAGAGAAAATTACGAATTCAGTAGTACCATATGTAGAAATAAAAAAAATAATAATATTATTTGATACAGATATAGAAGAACTAATAATAAAATGTGATGCTTATATGCTAGAAAGAATTATATTGAATTTATTATCAAATGCTATAAAATTTACTCCAGCAAATGGTAAGATTATGGTTAATATTTATAATAAAACAGATAATGTAGAAATACGTGTAAGAGATACAGGAATTGGAATACCTAAGGAAATGAAAGAGAAAATCTTTGAAAAATTTATTCAAGTAGATAAGTCATTAAATAGAAGTACCGAAGGAAGTGGGATAGGTTTACCTTTAGTAAAATCCTTATTAGATTTAATGAATGGGAATATATATTTAAATACAGAATATAAAGATGGAAGCGAATTTGTGGTAAGTTTACCTAAATATAGGTTAATAGAGGAAAATAATAAATATAAAGAAGAATATAAACTAAATGTTGAAAAGATATCAGTAGAATTATCTGATATTTATGATTTATATAATTAATAGGGGTTATAGGAATGGATGGATTATTTGCTAAGTCAATAAATGATGTAGATCATGGATATTTAAATATATTAAGGAATAAAGATTTGCAAAAAGTTAAGGACAATATACAAATCTATATAGAAGAAGAAAAAAAATATGAATATGTACAATATGCAAAAGCTATTTATTATTATTTAGAAAAAGACAAAAAAAGAGCAGCTAAATTTTTTAGTAGAACTTTAAGTAGCAATAAGATAAATGATTTACATGAAAGAGGAAAAATATTTTTATATATGACTAAGTGTTATTCTGATCTTAATGAAAGTTATCTTCAAAAGAAATATTTTAATTTAGCAGAAGAAATTTTTATAGAAGAAAAGTCATATTATTATTTAATTCAGCTATATTTATCAACAATGTACACTGAAGCATTAAAAAGAAGAGAAAATTATTATATAAAAAAATATTTAAAGAAAACTAGGGAAATGATAACTTTGTTAAAAGACGAAGATGTATTCAATATTTATGTTTGTCTTGGTGAAGTGTACATTTATATAAAAGATTATGAATCGGCTAAAAATATGTTTAAGGAAGCTATGAAATATGCAAAGCTTAATAATAAATATGATGAAATTGCATTTACAGTTTGTTTTTTGAAAGATATTTATGTAATTGATAACAGATTATCTGATGCGAGAGAAATAATTATTGAAACTATAGAAACGTATGAAAAAAAATTGAATATAATGACAAAATTATCTTTAGCTATAGAGATATTTGAAATATATATAAATGAGAAGAAAATAAATAAAGATATAGAAGTATTGCTTGCTTATATTAATAAAATCTTAAAGAAGTTAGATAAGAGAAAGCAACAGCAGTTTAAGGTTAAAGTAAATATATTAATATGTAGAAAAATAATGCTTGAAATAGAAGAAGATGTATCTAAAAGGGAAAATCTATCTATAGTTAAAGGATTAATTAGGGAAAGTGAAGAAACCTATATTAAGTATAAGAAAAATTTTAAGTTCTCTGACATATATTATTGGATAATAATAATAAAAGGAGATATTAGTTTTTCAGAAGGAGATTATTTAAAAGCATTAGAGTATTATAATGATGCATTAAGAAGCTCTTACAAATTCAATATTAGGTATACTTTAAGATGCTATAATGGTATTAAATTAGCTTATAAGAATAATGGTGACTATGAAAAAGCATTAATAATTGCAAAAAGAATCAATTCGATTTTGAAGGATATTAATATAGAAAATGAAAAAAAAGTAACTAAAATAAATGCTAGATATAATGAACTAAAGTCATATGATAAGATAAAAGAAAAGTTTTTTTCGAAATTGTCGTATGATTTAAAAGAACCAATTAACTCAATTTATTCTTGTATTCAATTAATAGATAATATGAGTAATATTGGGAGTTGTGAATTAAAGGAGTATTATTTAAAATACAATTCTGTAGTTACAAAAAATTGTTTAAAGGTATTAAAAACTATAAATAATTTAATTGATGCAGTAAAAATAGATGCAGATGAATTAAAGGTGGAATTTAAAAATTATAATATAGTTTACTTAGTTGAAGACATTGTATCAAAAACTGTAAAATATGCAAGTCTTCAAAATAATGATTTAATATTTGATACAGAAATAGAAGAATTAATTATAAAGTGTGATCCAAATTTAATTGAAAAAATAATACTAAGTATTATTTCAAATACATTAATGGTATCAGTAGAAAATTCCGATATATTTATAAGCATTTCAGAGACAAAAAGTTATGTAAAAATTAAATTTAAATATAATGGAAATGATGTTGATAATTGTATATTTAATTCATTAAGAAATAATATTAACAGTTACTCATTTAAATTTTATGCTAAGAATTTATCAATAGCTAAATCTTTATTAGAGCTTCATAATGGAAAAGTATATGTTAATAATAAATATTCTTATGGAAATGAATTAACAATATTACTACCAAAGTTAATGTTTCAAGATTTAAATAAAAATATGACTATTGAAAACTATCAAATAAATGATTTAAATGTTGCAATTGAATTTTGTGATTTAATATTATAGCGTGGATTAAGATATGAGTAAAAACTATAAAGGAATTTGATGTTTATGTAAGTAAGCTACAAATTATATCTATAGTTTTTATTTTTTGACTTATATATTTAAAGTAAGTTATATATTGATTACAATTATTAGGATTATTAACTTAGTGATCTTCACAAATCAATATCAAATTAATACAAGAATTAGTAGGATATATAATGAAAAAGTTCATGAATGGTGAAGTATAAAATTAAAGTCTAATAATATTATTTTATGAATCAAATAAATTTTACTAATGATTAAGAAGAAACAAGTAGGGGCAATAATTATTTATATGAATAAAATATAATAGCAAGGTTTTAGGAGTTGAAGGAATGATAAGCTATAGCGATAATATAACACATAATTATATAAACAATAACAACTCTAATAAAATATATAATATTAACTCATTAGAAATAAAAGCATCTAGTAATGTATTTTTTTTAGGTGAGGAAATACAATTAGTAGCATTAAAAGAATCGATATTTGGAATAAAAGAAATAAGAGATGTTTATTGGACAATTGATTATTTAGGAAAAGATATCACGCTTTCAAATAATATAATTAAAATAAGTAAACTATTAAGAAATAAAAACTCTCTTAAAGTAACTTGTATAGATAAAATTACAGGAGAAAGAGCCTGCAGAGAGTTTTCTATTATTTTAAATGAAGTAGAAGGAACATTAATACATTTCATAAAAAATGATGGTGATTATTTTGGAAATGGATACAAGTGGGATTTATGGAGCTTTTCAAATCATGGAGTTTCATATGCAGTTGAGTTACAAAATAAAAGTGATTTTGGTAGATGTGCATTTGTGAGGGAAGAAAATATAATTGCAAGAAGAAAAGCCTGGGGAGATAACTGGGGAAATGATTGGTCTGAGCAAACAGCAACATTTGAAATACCAAAAGGAATAAAAAATTGTTATATAGTTTATGGAGAAAATAAAATTATAACAAATTTAGAAGATGTAATTGAATATATAAAGCCTAGGATTGAAATTGCAATAATGGATAATAAAGATAGCATTACAGCATTTTTATCTAAAACTCCTTTGGATGGTACTAAATTTTATCTCTACATTAATGGAATTAAAAAAGAAAATTGCGAGTATGTAATTGATAAATTATTTAAAAAGGTTGAGTTTAAAAAGTTAGATGCCAAAATATCACCAAGTGATTTAGTTGAAATAAGGGCTAGTAATACATTTTTACCTTGTAAAGTAACCATGAGAAACTTTTTAGATAATTATTATTATGATGGAACTGATATGGGAGTTGTATATGATGAGGAAAATATATATTTAAGAATTTGGGCTCCTACAGCATTTAAGGTAGATTTATGTTTATATGAAAATTGGTATGATATTAATGAAAGTGAAAAAAACATATATCATATGGATAAAGATGAAAAAAGCGGAACTTATTTTACTGAGATTAGTAGAAAAAAAAATGAATGTAGCTTTTATCTATATAAACTATATTTCAAAGATATAGATAGAAATGGATTAGAATATATAAAGATAAATTATGCAGTAGATCCATATGCAGTATCAGTAGGAATAAATGGAGAAAAAGGATTTTTAGTAGATATAAATAATGTAAAATCAATGCCATTTGGATGGTTATGTGACAAAAGACCACAGCTTTTAAGAAAAGAAGACTCTGTAATTTATGAAGTACATGTAAGGGATTTTACTATAAGTGATGATAGTGGAATAGATAAAAATATCAGAGGTAAATATTTGGGATTAGCTAAAGAGGGAACTTCTTATAAAGATAAGAAAAGAAAGATTACTGTAAAAACAGGAATTGATCATTTAAAAGAACTTGGAATAACACATATACATCTGTTACCTGTATTTGATTTTGGCTCAGTTGATGAAAGAAAATCAAATAAAAAAGGTAATAGAAATTGGGGATATGATCCTAAGAATTACAATGCGCCTGAAGGTAGTTATTCAAGTGATCCATATGATCCAATTTCGAGAATAATCGAGCTCAGGGAAATGATTAAAAATCTTCATAAAAACGGAATAAGGGTAGTTATGGATGTAGTTTATAATCATATGCAGGAAACAAGAAGTTTAGATAATATAGTTCCAGCATATTATTTTAGAACTAATTATAGAGGTAGATTTACAAATGGATCAGGATGTGGAAATGAAATAGCAACCGAAAGACCTATGGTTAGAAAGTTTATAATTGATTCTATAAAACATTGGTTAAAAGATTATAATATAGATGGACTAAGATTTGACCTTATGGAATTAATAGACATTGATACTATGAAGGAAGTTGTAAAAGAAAGTAAGAAAATAGATGAAAGTATATTAATTTATGGTGAGCCATGGAAAGGTGGAGAGTCATCACTTACAAATGGAACTTATAAAGGTAGTCAAAGGGGAGAAGATTTTTCCATATTTAATGATTCCTTTAGAGATTTTATAAGAGGAAATAATAACCCATCTAATGGATTTGTCAATGGAAGTCAACATGATGGAGCTACAGCATGGAGCATAATAGAAGGGTTAAAAGGATCTATAAATACATTGACATATTATCCAAGAGAAAGTATAAATTATGTAGATGCACATGATAATTATACTCTTTGGGATCAAATTGAAAAAAGTTTAACACCTGACATTAAAGAGAAAGATTATAGAAAAATTAAAGAAGAAAATATATTTGAAAATCATTTGGTGAGAAGAAATATATTAGCGCTTGCAATAATATTAACATCACAAGGAATACCATTTATACAGGGTGGAGCTGAAATATTAAGAACGAAAAATGGTGATCATAACAGTTATAAGAGTCCTGATAATATAAATGCAATATTTTGGAGAGATAAAGCAAAATATATTGAAGTATTTAACTATGTGAAGGGATTAATAGAAATTAGGAAGAATTTTAAAGCGTTTAGACTAGAAAAGAGAGAAGAGTTAAACAATATTGAAATTAGCTTTTTAAATGGTGAAGAAAAGGTTGGAGTAATTAAATGGCATTTTAAAAATTTAAACCATATAGAACAAAATATTAATGATTTAATTGTTGTATACAATGGAACATCAATAGATGACTATGATATAAATCAATATATACCAGCTTCAAAAAAAGGGGAATGGAATATAATTGCTGATTTTAATAAAGCAGGAGTAGAAATAATAAAGACAGTTAAAACATCAGAAGTGCCAAAGTTGAAATCATACTCAATTTTAGTCTTATATTCATAGTAGTTTTATACAAGTGAAATTAGAGAAAAAAATGGAATAAGAGCTAATTATAATTAGCTCTTATTCCATTTTTAATTGACCGATTATTCACTATTTAACAAAAAATATTCAATCATTACTAAGAATAAGTTTTTAATGCATAAGTATATAATTAAATAAATACAGTAAAATATAATATTTATAATGATTTATAAAATTCATATTGTGAAATTGCTACTTTTTTCAATGATTCTATCTATTGGTAGCAATGCTGTAATTATTAATACTACAATGAAATTACCTCCAACCACTAATCCATTAGCAAGTAAGGAGTAAAGCATAGGAGGCCAACCTTCTGGGGCAAACTGTCCAAAGAATAAGAAGCCTGATATAAAGTGAAATATAAATCTTATAAACATGCCTACGAAAATACCTAAGAGTTTTTTATTCTTAAAGTATCCAGCAATTCCCATAGCCATAAATGGAAGAGGATAATCGAAAAGAACTTGAATTGGATGGAGTATATAAGGACTTATAATCAAATATATAATTCCAAATAAAAATCCTGTAAGCATACCAATTTCAGGACCATACATAAAGGCGATAATTAAAATAGGAACCATACTTCCTAAGTTAATACTTCCAGCACCATTAGGCAAATCCACAATCTTTATAAGATGAAGTATTGTAGCAAGAGCTAAAGCAATACCAATTCTAGATATAATTTTAGCATCTAGATTAATTTTCTTAAATCTAATAAGTGATAATATTAATATTATTACACCAATAAGTGTAGCTAAAGAAAGTGGGTTTTTCAAGATTTCAGTAAAACCTTCTTTTAATGTGTTAATAAAAATATCCATAAAAAATACCTCCTAAAAGTTGCTAGGAGGTATACTTATAGCTTTGATATAATCATTCCTATAAAAGTACATCGTGACTTTCCTACGCTGGTATTATCCAGATCAGGTAAAGAGGGTTAATGAATTATCATTTCTCAGCCAAAAGGCACCCCTAGCACTTAAATTATTTAATTTATAAGTAAAGCTTACATAAATTTGCTATAAAAGTAAATATTTAATTGTTTTAATATTTTAGTTATATAGAAGATTTGTAAAATTTAATATAAAAATATATACATATATAACTTTATAAAATGATTAATGTTATTTATAGTAAAAATAAAGGTATTTATGAATAAATCTTTTAAAAGAATATATGTAAATAGGCTTTAAAAAAATAATTTTGTAAGAATCAACTATTTATTTAGAATAAAAAATAATGTATTATAAGAAATGGGTTTATTATAATACATTTAAACAAAAAAAATTATTATATGGGGGAAGAAGATGATAAAAACTAAAAAGATGAAGATAATAAGTATTTTACTTATAGTAACACTTATTATTTTAGGCAGTACTGGAGCTTACCTTGTAAAGGTTAGCAAAGAAAAAAACTTAAATGTGCAAATAGAAGAAGTAAATAAAGTTTTTAGTTCGTTGAAAATTTCTAATATGAATAGTGATGAAGAAGAACTTTATATGAAATTAAAAGAAAGCTTTAATAAATCTATAAGTGATAAAAATTTAATTGAAGCTAATGAGACTTTAAAAACGATGAGTGATTTAAAATCTTCTGTTGAAAAGCGAGTTAAAGAAGAAGAAGAGAAAAATGCGGAAGAAGAAAGAATAAGAGAAGAAAATGAAAGAGAATTGGCATCAAAAGATGAAACTGAAAAAAAGGAAGAAGAAGTAAAAGAAGATGCTAAAAAAGAAGATATTGTAAATAAATCCAATACATCAAATATAAGCAACGGAACCAATGTACAACAACCAGTTTCTACTAATAATGAGCCTAAAATTGCAAATACTTCTGTTGCATAAAATTCCAGAGAAATAATTTCAGTAGTAAGTACAGGTGGTAGTACAGCAGAGTTAGTATTATGGCAAAAAGATAGTAATGGAAAATGGTATGAATATGATAGTATGTTTGCAAAACTTGGAGAAAATGGAATGAAATCTGCAAATGATGTTTATGAAATGGACTTATGCACCCCAACTGGAGTATATAGTTTAACGGAAGCTTTTGGAGCTGCCCAAAACCCAGGAAGTGGAGTTCCATATCGAGTTTTAGATGGGTCAGAATATTGGGTAGATGATGTTAACTCTCCTTATTATAATACAATGCAATTTGGAGAGCCAAATGGACGATGGAATTCAGCTGAGTATTTAATAGAGCATAGTAATTCATACAAATATGCGTTAGTGATTGATTATAATAGGTATCCTGTTATAAGCGGTAAAAGTTCTGCTATATTTTTGCACGTAGATGTTGGAGTTCCTACTTGGGGATGTGTAGCAGTTGAGCAAAGTAAGATGAAGGAAATATTACAATGGATAAATCCTGGAGATAATCCTAAAATAATGTTAGCTTTAAGCTATAATGAGCTTTATAGTTATTAAAAATAAATGGTTAGAAATATAAAATTTATATTTACTAACCATTTATTTTTTTATAATTAATTCATAAGATTAAGGCTTAAGAATGTCTATTGTATCTACTGTAGTTAAGTAAAGAAAATTTTATCTATAATTTGAAGATTATATTTACAGCTTAACAACTATAAAAATAACGATAAAATGTACAAGATATATACTTTATTCCATTAAAGACATATTACCATAAAATATATAAAATGTAAATAAATATATAATGATTAATTTTGATTAACCATATCGATAAATTCTCTTTTCCCTTGGAGATGCAAGATAATCATATGCAGAAGTCCAATAAGGAAGCAGCTCTGGTTTATATTCCAAAACATCTTTTAAAAACTTATCGAATAAATGAAGTTTAGCTAGTATTTTTATTATGTCTTTAGGATATGGTGTTACTTTAGTATATGGTTTTCTGGGATCTATAACCATAATCTTACCTTTTGAGTTTACAAATATATGAGCGTTTCTTATGTTAATTCTTTTAAAGTTCAGTCTTTTCAAGTCCTCGATTAAATCTATAATTTCTATAGATAAATTATAAGTTAGGCCATGTTTAGAGATATATTCAAAAAGATTTTCTCCACCTACATATTCTCTCACTAATATATTACTTACTCTTAATAAAGGATTTGGAAAGAAAGGACTATCTAAAGTTTTTCTAAGTATTTCTTCTTCATTTTTAGCTGCTTTAACATTTTTAAATGTCTTAAGAGCAAAGCCTTCAGGTGTTAAGTAAACAGAGCCTTCAGCTCCGGAACCTAATAATTTACAGTTTTGAATTTCTAATAGGTAATTCATAAAATCACACTTTATTAATTGCTTTTAAATATTATATGCTAATAAAAATAATATGATATTAAATTATGTAAAAGTAAGTGAAATCAAAACTTATATTAAGATTATAAAAGATAATTTAATATATATAAGTATGGAATTACTAAGAATATAGAAATAAAATTAATTTATAGAATACTATAATAGTAATTATAAGTTTATATCAAGATTTTATTAAAGAGAAGGATATAAGAAAATGGATGAGTTTGTTTTATTTAAAAATTTTAGTAAAAATAAGAAGTATAGAAAAAGCTTTAGTAATTTAGCTTCAGATATATTTGGATTAAATTTCGAGATGTGGTTTGCAGAAGGGTATTGTAATGAGAATTATATTACATATTCTTATATATACAATGAAAAAGTAATATCAAATGTTTCTATAAATAAATTTACAATAATGCAAGACGGAGAAATAAAAAAAGTAATTCAGTTAGGTACTGTTATGACAGATAGTAATTATAGAAATAAAGGCTTAATAAGAAGATTAATAAATGAAATCTTTAAAGATTATAAGAATAAGGTAGACTATATATATTTATTTGCTAATAATTCTGTTTTAGATTTTTATACTAAGTTTGGATTCAATAGAAAAAATGAAACTGAATATAAAATAAGCATGAATGATATAAGAAATAGAAATTCTAGGAAGATTAATTATAAAAAAATGGGGTATAAAAATGTTGCAAGTGTAAGAAGGTTAAATTTATCATTGCCAACAGATAAAATAATTATGGAAAGATTATGTAAAGATAGATATCCTGTATCAAATAAATTTGGAATAATAAAGGATGAATGGCCCTTAAAAGTATATTGTAATTATATATTTAATAATAATCTTTATTATTTTCAAGATGATGATATTGTAGTTATTTTAGAAAGGAAAAATGATGAGGTTATTATATATGATATTATAAGTAAAAATCCTATAGATATTGATAATATATTAATTAGGGTTATTGAAAGTGATGATAAGAATATTAAGATTAACTTTATACCAGAATCTAATAAGTTTAAAGTTATTACAAGAGATGTTATAGATGATGATAATGCTTTATTTATAAAAAATTGCAAGGGTAAGGTTAGAGATGGAGAAATACTTTTTCCTGTAACTTCACATACTTAATAAAATATAATATAGTAGGCTATAAATATTTTTAGTGAGGAGTAAATGGATACAAATATAACTTATAATATTAATAATATAGTTGATAATTACATCGTTTCTAGTAACAGAAAAAAATTATCTGTAGGATTTTTAATAACTGGACACGGTACCTTTGCTTCTGGTTTGTATAGTGCTTTAAAGTGTTTAAATGGTGATTATGATAATGTAGAAGTAGTTGATTTTATTGTAGGGGACAGCATAAATGATTATGATAAGAAGTTAAATGATTCCTTATTAAATTTAAGTATTTATAATAAAGTGATTGTATTATGTGATTTATTTGCAGGAACACCTTTTAATAGAGTAATGATTAATTTAGTTAATAATCAAGAAAAGTATTGTGTTTTTGGAGGGGTAAATTTGCCTATTACAATAGAAGCTATAATGGCAGGAGAAACATTTACAGATATTAATGCATTGATTAATTATATAAAAGATGTATTTAAAGATACATTAATTGATGGAACTGAAAAGCTGGATTAATATATTTAGATATATTTATTGAATAACATTTTAATTTGCATGAAGAGGAGACTATACATTAAATTGTAATAATCTCTTCTTTAATGAACTAGTTTATTATGCTATAATCAAGTTTATAGAAAGTAAGGAAATATTATGAATAGTATAAAAAGTAATTAAAAGTATAAAATATGGTACTGATGAGGAAAGTATTAATAAATTAGTATCTTACAATATAAGAAAATATATAAAGCAAATTAAGGAGGAAAGTGATGCCTTTTATAGATTCAAAAGTAACTGTGAAATTAAGTTCAGAAGAAAAAGAATTATTAAAAACTAAATTAGGAAATATAATTACAAAAATTCCTGGTAAAAGTGAAAATTATCTTATGATAGGATTTCAAGATGAATACTCTTTATATTTTAGAGGAGAAGAATTGAAATATGGAGCATTCGTTGAGGTGAAAATTTTTGGGGAAACTTCAAAAAGTGATTTAGAAAAAGTAACTAAGGAAATTTGTGATTTATATGAAAAGGAGTTAAATATCCCTAAAGATGCGATATATATTAAATATGAGCAAGTAGAAAACTGGGGATTTAATGGCTTTAACTTTTAAGCGATTGTATATTAATTATAAAATATAATATAATATAATATAAATTTTATAGTTAATTACCTAATAATAAGTCGTTTAGGGGGTGGTTAATATGGAATGGAAGATAAAAAAATTTGAGGATTTAAGTACTAAAGAGCTTTATAGTATACTAGCTTTAAGGAATAAAGTTTTTGTTATAGAACAAGAATGTATTTATCAAGATTGCGATTATAAAGATTTAGAGGCATATCATTTATTCTGTACTGATGATAATAGTACAGTGGCATATTTAAGAATACTTAAGAAAGGTGTTTCTTATGATGAAGTGTCTATTGGACGGGTAGTAGTAGATGAAAAATATAGGGGTAGAGATTTAGGTAGAAAAGCTATGAAAAAGGCTTTAGAATTTATTAATAATACTTATGGTGAAAGTCCAATTAGAATATTTGCACAAGTTTACATAAAAGATTTTTATAAAAGCTTAGGATTTATAGAAGTTTCTAATGCATATTTAGAAGATGATATACCTCACATAGAAATGCTAAGAAATATTAAATATAATAACTAAAGTAAAAGAAAATTTCTAATAAATGTAGCATTATTTATTAGAAATTTTCTTTTGTTTTTTCTATTCAGCTAATTGCTTTTCTTTTAAAATTACGTTAATTCTTTTAAAATAAGTAATTCCAAGGGGAATAGCAGCGGCAAACCAAGCAGCAGGATCAGCTAAAGCAATTCCAGTAAATCCTATTAAGCTTGGCAATGTAAATGCAACAACTGTTCTAGCTATCATTTCCGCAACTCCAGCCATCATAGGTACAAAGCTATCTCCAATTCCTTGAAGAGTATTTCTATATATAAAAATTAATCCTAAAGGTATATAAAATATGGAAACTGTATTTAAGTAATGCCTTGCGTATTCTATTACTTCTAAATCACTTCCATCAATAAATAACTTTGTAAAGGTACCACCAAATGTAACTACAACAATTGTGGATATTATACTTACAATAATACTAATAATGGTACATTTTTTAACTCCTTCTTTAATACGATCTATTCTTCCAGCACCAAGATTTTGTCCAGAATAAGTAGCCATAGCAACACCAAATGTAACGGCAGGTTGCATAACTAGTTGTTGAACTTTAGATGCAGCAGTGTATGAAGCTATTATTTTAGAACCAAAATTATTTAAAGCACCTTGGAGAATCATAGCACCAGCAGCTGTTATTGAAAATTGAAGTGCCATTGGGATACCAATTCTTAATTGGCTTTTAACATAGTTTTTTCTGATTTTCCAATGCCTACTTTGTAATCTCAATATAGGGAATTTTTTAATTATATATAATGCACATAATATAGCTGATATTGATTGAGAAATAATAGTGGCATAAGCAGCTCCAGCTACTCCCATTGAAAAATTAACAATAAACACAATATCTAAAATTATATTTAGGATTGAAGCTATAATTAAGAAGTATAGAGGCGTTTTACTATCACCTAAAGCTCTTAAAATACTTGCAAACATATTATAAAATATTATTGCTATATTACCAGCATAAATTACTATTATATATGCTAATGCTTCATCCATAATATCAGCAGGTGTATTCATAAGTTGAAGTAATGGTTTTGCAGAAGCAATGCTGATAATAGTTACTACTATAGTCATGATGGCAGATAAAATTAAAGAACTAGCGTAAGCTTTCTTTACACCTTCTTCATCATTAGCACCAAATCTTTGTGAAACTAAAACTGCAAAACCACTAGTTAGTCCAATAACAAAACCATTAACTAAAAAAGCCATAGCACCAGTAGATCCGACTGCAGCCAATGCATTTACACCTAGATAGCGACCAACTATTATAGTGTCAGCCATGCTATAAAACTGTTGAAATATATTGCCTATAAGTAAAGGAATAGAAAATGTTAAAATAAGTTTTACAGGATTTCCTGTTGTCATATCTTTTGTCATAAATAATCCCCTCCATATACATATCTATAATAAACTAAATATGCCTTACTAATTTCATTAATTGTACAAACATTTACAATAATAGCATTATAAATAATTATTATCAACTTTATTTCAAATTTAGAAAATAAATGTGAATTTTTAATATAAATAAATATTATATAATTAGAAGAAAAGTAAAATAATGATTATATAAAAATATAAATTTTTATTTAAAATATATAAAAGTATAAAAGAATTTTTAAATTTAACAACTTTGTAACAACTTAAATAAACTATGTAAAAACTTCTATGTAATATATAATAAAATAGTACATGGAGGTTTTTTATTATGAAAAGAATATTTTTGTTTATTTTGGCTAGCTTATCTGTATTTACAGTTAGTTGCAATAACACAAAAATCTTAGAAGAAAATACTAAGGATAATGAAGTGTTAAATAAATATAAAATTACAGAAAGAAATGTAAATATAAATTATGATGATAGAGCTTTTGAGCCGCTTTTTTATGATGATGATGGAGTTAATGGAATTTTAGACACTAGAAAGCAAGGAACTGTTAATGATAACGAAGTAAGAGTTCCATATATATTAAATGAGGATGGAGTATTGGTTAAGGAAGAAAACAAATGGTTTTCAAAGGAAGGTGCAAATTTTATCAGAAGAAGAGGAGGTAAATTATACAAAGGTTTGTATAGTGAAGGACTTCATACAAGAGATAATACTTTTTATTATATGGATTTAGAAAAGAATGTTAAATTTGAATTAGTTGGATATGACAAAATGTATTATAACGTTATTGATTCATTTGAATATAGATATGAAGATTATTTTCAAATTAAGGATGACTATTATATAGAAGAAATAAATAATGTAACGGAAAACTATGAATCAAAAGAAGAAAAATCTATATTAATAGTAGATATAAAAAATAAAACTTATTACACAACAGATATAATTAAAATGAATCCTAATAAGTTTTACTATGATGAAAAAGAAAAATCTTTAATGGCTTTAGATAGTTTAGGCAAAATAAAAAAAGTAATTCTAAAAGATGGGAAGATTTATTTTGAAGATTTTGGGTATATAAATATCTCAAAGATTGGTATAGAAAGTTTATTTGATAATAAAAAGCCTATGTTCAATGGGTACATAATTAGTGAAGATAATTTGATTTTTCAAGTAAGAGGTAATGAGAGGTTTGAATATATATTATATAATATAAGAACAGATGAACTTATATTTTTGAATAAAGAAGTATTTATAAAGAGTCAAATTGAAGATACCGAGTTTTTTCTAGTTAGTACTAATAATAAGGTTTATCTTGCGAAAATAAATGACAATTATGAATTTGATTTGATTTATAGATTAGCAGGATTAGAAAATTACGATAGTCTTACGGTAAAAGCAAATAAAGATGAAAGTAGTATTTTCTTTGCATTAGAAGCCTTTGATCATTCAGAAGGAGCAAAGTCAATTTTAAAAGACTCTAAATATTTCTTTTTAGAAATCGAAGAAAAGTAAATTTATGGGGGAACTATGGGAAAGAAAAAAATATTAGTAGTTGAAGATGAATATTCAATAAATGATGCAGTAACATTTGCACTTAGAAAAGAAGGTTATGATGTAAGAAGTGTATTTAAAGGAAGAGATGCATTAGAAAAAGTTAGAGAGTTTGAGCCTAATTTAGTATTATTAGACTTAATGTTACCTGATATAGATGGCTTTGATGTTTGTAAGGAAATATCTAAAAGCACTTATGTAATAATGTTAACTGCAAGAG
Organism: Clostridium mucosae; assembly: GCF_024622765.1. Lineage (NCBI taxonomy): Bacteria > Bacillati > Bacillota > Clostridia > Eubacteriales > Clostridiaceae > Clostridium > Clostridium mucosae. The sequence continues at coordinate 51,078 of NZ_JANKAF010000019.1, forward strand.
GAGAAATAATAGACAGGATACTTGGGTTGGAACTTGGTGCTGATGATTATATAGTAAAACCTTTTGAAATCAAAGAAGTACTGGTTAGAATAAAAGTTATATTTAGAAGAAATGAAAAAAGACTAGTAGAAAACAATTTCTTAGATGGAGATAAGAAAAATGAAATTATACAAATTAATACAAAAGAAAGAAGCGTAATAAAAGATGGGGAAGGAGTTATTCTTAGAAGAAAGGAGTTTGATTTATTAAATTTTCTATATGAAAATAAAGGAATTGTATTTTCAAGAAATGATTTATTAGATAAAGTATGGGGATATGATTATGAAGGTGATACGAGAACTGTAGATGTTCATATAAGAAGGCTAAGAGAAAAGCTTAATGAGGATAAAGATAATTCTATTATAGAAACAGTGTTTGGAATAGGATATATAATGAGGTGATGTTTTGAGTAAAACCTTAAGAGGTAAGCTTTTAATTGGGACAATAGTATCAGTGGTAACGATAAATACAATATTTACCATATTTATTTCATTATTTTTAGATAAGTCTTTTAAAAATGATATTATAGAAGAAATGAATAAGATTAAATTAACTTCTTTAAATATAATTAGACAAAATGAAATAATAGAAGAACCTATTTGGAAAGCATTATCACCAATTAATGAAATAACACAAGGATATGTTACTATATCTGATGATTATGGAAATATAAATCAATCAATAGGAAAAGTTATAAATAATGAAGAAATAATTGATATAGTTAAAGAAAGTAATAATATTAAATCAGTAATCAAATTTAAACATGAAAATAACTCTTATTTTGTAACTTATAATTATCCATTATATATTAATGATAGCTTTAGTGGTAATTTAATAATACAAAAAGATTATACAATTAAGTATAATGAAATGATAAAGACAATAGGAATTATCATTTTTGGTCAAGTAGTTGCTATCTTAACAATTATATATGTTATATCTTTTATAATTAAGAAGGTTACAAAACCACTTGGAGATTTAACCACTTCTATGAAGGAATTTAAATTAGGAAAAGATATTAAAGATATAGAGATAAATACACAAGATGAGATAGCAGATTTGACTAGAACTTATAATTCTATGAAAAATCAAATTAATAATCAAGAAAAAGCTCTAATAGAATTTTTTAATAATGCAACTCACGAACTAAAGACTCCAGTTACAGCTATTTCTTTATATTCTCAAATAATAAGAGACGAAGATATAAAAGAAATTGATGAGGAATTTTTAAAAAGAGCAAGTAATAGAATAGTTCTTGAATGTGAAAAGATGAAAAAGTTAGTAGAGAAGATTTTAGAAAGTTCAAGAGGTAAAATAAGTAAAGGTAAAAATAAGAGTGAATTTTCATTAACTAATATAATAAAAGAAATAATAGAGGATTTAGAATTAAGGTTAAAAAATAAAGATCTTTATATAAAAGAAGAGTTAGAAGAAATTATGATATATGGAGTTTTAGAAGACTTTGAACAAATTATTTTAAATCTTTTAGATAATAGCATAAAATACTCAGATTCTAATGAGATTTCAATTAAATTATATAAGGAAAATGAAAATATAGTATTAAAATTAAAGAATAATTGTTTAGAAATTCCTATTGATATAAAGGATAGGTTATTTGAACCATTTAAAAAATACAATTATTACGATGATATATCTAAAGAAGTGAGTAGTTCAGGTCTTGGTCTATATTTAGGTAGTGAACTTGCTAAAGAAAATGAATGGAGTTTGAATTATGAATTTATAGATAATGATATTATATTCACCTTAATATTAAATATATAAAATTAAGCCTATGCAAAATTAAAAATTAATAAATGCATAGGTTTTTTATAATAAAGAGATATTGTTTTGTAAAAATATGTTAAACTATATTTATAAAATATGTGTTTGAAATGTATAGTTATCGAATAAATTTAACTACAAAAATAAGCTTAATTATTGTCATGTTATATGGATTTAAATTAAGTAAGCATAAGGTTTTTGAGAGGTGAAAATATGCAAGCAATTACCATATCAAAGGAAGATCTAAGAAAATTCCTAGTAGTATATCAAGGGCTATATACTACTAATACTTTTATTGGAGAAGAAGGGATTAAAGATTTTATAAAAAGAGTAGGATGTGTTCAATATGACCCATTAAATGTTGTAGGAAGAAATGCAGATCTTGTTATGCAATCGAGAATTGAAGATTATGATCCTATAATGCTAGAGGATTTGCTTTATAAGAAAAGGGAGTTAATAGATGGATGGGATAAAATGATGGCTATTTATTCTGCTGAAGATTGGCAGTATTTTAAGAGAGTAAGATCAGAAAGAAAAAAGGAAGTTGAAAATGTACTAAGACATAGAAATTCAATTGATGCAATAAACTATGTTGATTTAGTAAAAGAATATATTGAAAAGAACGGAACAGCTAATCCATCACAAATTGATCTAGGTTCTGTAGAAAAAGGGTTATGGGGACATGGAAAACTTTCAAGTGCAACAATGGATTACATGTGGAATATGGGGGTACTTGGAGTAAAGGAAAAGAAAAATACTCAAAAGATATATGATTTAATTGAAAGGCTATTACCTAAAGAAATAATATCTAAAGTAGATCCTTTCAAAAAAGATGATGAGTTTTATAAATGGTACTTTAAGAGAAGAATAGGAAGCATAGGGGGATATTGGGATAGGAATGGAGAAGGCTGGCTAGGAAATTATGTTTCCCATAAAAATCTAAGAATAAGAATATTAAATGAATTGGTAGAACAGGGTGAACTAATTCTTATAAAGGTAGAAAATTTAAAAGAAAACTTTTATTTAAGAAAAGAGGATATATCGATTTTAAATGACTCTAATCGTATAAATGAAAATAATATAAAAATTTTAGCTCCACTAGATAATATAATTTGGGATAGAAAATTAACTAGAGATATTTTTAATTTTGATTATACTTGGGAAGTATATAAGCCTGTAGATAAGCGGAAATATGGATATTATGTTTTACCTATCTTATATGGAGATAAAATTGTAGCAAGATTTGAACCAGAACTTCATAGAGGAAATGAACCATTAGTAATAAAAAATTGGTGGTGGGAGAATAATTTTAAAATAACAGATGAGTGTATAGATGCTGTAAAAGAGGCTTTAGATAGGTTTTGCAAGTATTTAAAAGCTGATGGAATATCGGAAGATTCATTTAATAAAATAAATAAAATATAAGCAAATATCATATAAAATGGGGGAAGAGAATGTTTAAATTAGATCATCTAGTAATAAATATCGATGAATGTTATCAAAAAGACAAAAAATACATAAGTAAAATAGTTGAAGCTGGTTTTCCATATGAACCTAGCTTTGGAAAAGGAACAAGGGGATTTAAGGTTTCTAATATATGGATAGGTAATGAATATTTTGAAATGGTGAATATATTAAAGCAAGAGGGTGGAGGATGGATAGAAAGTTGGACAAACTTATATAATAATGGGCATAGGGGCTTAGTTTGTTTGATGATAGATACAAATAGTCTTGATAAGATTTATGATATATTTAAAAATAGAAATATAAATATTTCAAAGCCAGAGTTTTTAAAATTTAAATGGTTCTTTAATTTATTTATGAGAACAATGCCTTGGAGAAATAGTTATGTTAACTTTTTTGAGGGGATTCCACTCCAAATTGGTTTACAAGAGATGAAAGATGATAAATCACGTAAGTTTATGGAAGAATATATGGTTCCAAATAGTATAGATAATGAAATTTTAGGAATAGAGAAGATTATAGTAAAGGGTCCAATTACTACTAATGATATAGAATTAATAAAGAAAATTTTTAAAGAATATATAATAAGAGATTTTCCACTAACCATGACATTAGATAATAATCAAACCTTAATATTTAAAGAAGATAAAGCAAATTGACTATTATATAAATTAGCATAGAATCCACCTTTATTTAATAGTTCATCATGAGTACCTTGTTCTATAACTTTTCCATTATTCATAACAAGAATCAAATCTGCTTCACGTATAGTTGAAAGTCTATGAGCTACAATAAAAGTTGTTCTACCTTCCATTAATTTATTAAAAGCTTTTTGAATATAAATTTCTGTACGTGTATCTATGCTACTAGTGGCTTCGTCTAAAATAAGCATTGGTGGCTTAGATAACATAACTCTAGCAATGCATAGTAACTGCTTTTGACCTTGGGATAAAGAATTATCGTCAGTAAGGATAGTATCATAGCCATTAGGTAAATTCATTATAAATTTATGAGCATGAGCATTTTTGGCAGCTGCTATTACTTCTTCAAAAGACGCACCAGGCTTTCCATAAGCTATATTTTCTCTAACTGTTCCAGAATATAACCATGTATCTTGAAGGACCATTCCGTATAAACCTCTTGTACTATTTCTAGTAATATCATCTATATTAATATTATCTATTTTAATTTCTCCAGAATTTATGTTGTAGAATCTCATAAGTAAATTAATTAGTGTAGTTTTTCCACAACCAGTTGGACCAACTATTGCTATTTTATCTCCAGGTTTAACTTTTAAATTGAAGTTTTCAATTAACTTTTTATCCTTACTGTATGAAAATGAAACATCATTTATATCTATATATCCTTCACAAGAATTTAGAATAGTTGAATCTTTAGGATCTGGAATTTCTTCTTTTTCATCTAAAATTTTAAAAACCCTACTTGCAGATGCAAAGGCAGCTTGAAGTTCTGTAATAACACCTGATATTTCATTAAATGGTTTAGTATATTGATTGGCATAACTTAAGAATGATGAAAGCTGACCTATTGTTATAGCACCATTAATAGCACTAACAGCACCAATTATTCCTACTGCTGCATAAACTATTCCATTAACAAATCTTGTACAAGGATTAGTTAATGCTGAATAAAACTGAGCCTTTTGTCCGTATTTATATAATCTTTTATTTATTTCTTCAAAAGTTTCTTGTGATCGTTCTTCAAATGAAAATGCTTTAACTACTTTTTGATTTCCTATCATTTCTTCAACATATCCACTTAGCTCACCACGGACTTGAGATTGCTTTCTAAACATAGAATGGCAATGTTTAGCTATAGTAGAAGCTGTAAATAAGGATAGTGGAGTAATTACAACTACTATAAGAGCAATTTTAAAATTTATGGAGATCATAAATATTAGTGTTCCAATTATAGTTACTATTCCTGTAAAAAGTTGCGAAAATCCTTGTAAAAGACCATCAGATACAATTTCTATATCATTAATTACTCCATTTATAATAGATCCATGAGAAGTACTATCTATATATTTTAAGGGTAAAGCATTGATTTTATTAAATACATCGATTCTTATATCCTTAATAGTTTTATAGCTCACAATATTAGTACATCTAGTCATAATAAGCTGGAAAATGGAAGAAAATATAACTGTTAATGAAAGGGGAATTAGTATTTTAAATAATCCATTAAAGCTAACATTACCTGGACCGATTATTAAATCTACTCCCTCACCGATAATAATTGGAGTTAAAAGTGTAAGAGTTATATTAATTATTGCACTAAAAAAAGCAAGAATTATATATTTATTATAAGATTTAGTATATCTTAAAATTCTTTTTACTAATGAAATATTCATAATATGAAGTCACCTCCTAATTTTTTAATTGAGAAGAATAAATTTCTTTATATACTTCGCAATTGTTAATTAGATAATCATGGTTGCCGATACCTGCTATTTCACCATTATCTAGAACTATTATTTTATCTGCATTTTTAATACTACTAGCTCTTTGAGATACCATTATCACTGTAGTATCTTTAACTTTTTCTTTTAAGGCTTTTCTTAGGTTTGCATCTGTAGCAAAATCTAAAGCACTTGAGCTATCATCTAATATTAAAATTTTAGGTTTTAAAACTAAAGCTCTTGCAATTGTAAGTCTTTGCCTTTGGCCACCAGATAAATTTTTACCGCCTTGAAGTATATTTGTATCATATTTTTCAGGTAAAGCTTGGACAAAAGATGATGATTGAGAAATTTCTAATGAATCTTCAATGTCCTTAATAGTGGCATCTTTATTTCCCCATCTTAAATTTTCTATTAATTTACCTTTAAATAAAACAGCTTTTTGAGGAACTATACCTATTAAGTTTCTAAGAGTTTTTAATGAATAATCTTTAACATCTATTCCATTTATAAGTACTTGCCCTTTTGTAGCATCATAAAACCTTGGGATCAAATTTACTAGAGTAGATTTTCCAGAACCGGTACCACCTATAATTCCAATAGTTTCGTTTTTATTAATAGTTAATGATATATTACTTAATGAATATTCATTAGAGTCAGCATATGAAAAGAAAACATCTTTAAATTCAATAATTGGAGCTGATGAAAACCTATAAGACTTAACAATACTGTTTTCTGTTATTGTAGATTTAATTTCTAAAATTTCATTTACCCTATTAGCTGATGTAGATGCTTTAGTAAGTGTAACTATTAATTGAGCAAAAACTATTAAGGCAAGAAGAATTTGAGTTATATAATTAACAAATGCTATTACTTCACCTTGAGTCAATGAACCTGAATTTACTCTGATTCCACCAAACCATAATATAGCAACTATAGATAAATTCATAATTATATATGTAATTGGATTAAGAAGAGCAGACATCTTTCCTACATTTATAGAGGTATTACTTAAATCATTGCTAGCATCATTAAATCTTAACTTTTGACTTTCTTCCTTAGAAAAAGCTTTAATAACTCTTGTACCATCAAGATTTTCTCTAGTTATTAAAGAAATATTATCAAGTTTATTTTGAATTATTTTGTATAAAGGAAGAGATTTACTCATTATAAAGTAAATCACCAGTGCAATAAGCGGAGTTGTGATTATAAAGATAATAGAAAGCTTTAAATCTAAAGCTATTGCCATTATAGTTGAGCCAATTATTATAAAGGGGGCCCTAGATCCCAATCTAATCATCATAGCTACACCGGTTTGTATTTGATTTATGTCATTGGTTAAACGAGTGATTAATGTTGGAGTACCTATTTTATCAATTTCAGCATGAGAAAAACTATTTATATGCTTAAATAAAGCACTTCTAATTGAAGTACCAACACCTTGAGATGCTATAGAAGCATAATACTGGCAAATTAAAGCGAATCCAAGCCCACTAGCTCCGAGAAGAATAAGTACACCGCCCATTTTAAGAATATAAACTATATCATTATTTCTTACGCCTAAATCAATTATTTTAGCCATAACTATAGGAACAAATAATTCTAGAATTGCTTCTATTAATTTGAATATTGGACCAAGTATAGCTTCTTTTTTGTAATCTTTCATGAATTGTATTAGTTTTATCAATATTATCAGTCCTTTGTTATAATTTTAAACTTAAACATTATTATAACATTAAGTCCTAATAATGAAAGTATATTATAGTTTCTAAAAATGAGATAAACTAATAAAATATTAGGTATGTAAAATTATAGTTTAGTATTTAATTTTCTATAGTTTTCATCTTAAGAAATTCTTTAGAATAATTTTCTTTAATGTTTATTTTCTTTAGAATAATTAGTGTATTAAATTATAAATACCAATGGTATAATTTAAAATAACATTATGTGGTAGCTAGAATACATGTGTCAATATCTTATAAAATAGTAGTATATTAAATAAGCATACAAATTTATATTGATATAAAATAATAAATACTTATGTTAAATATATGTTAAGGCTTTTGACTTTTTTGTATAGAATATGCTAGTATGGGAAACAATACAATATAATTTTCGATAGAGGTGTGAAAATGGATTTTTTTAAAAATTTTTTTAAAGGAGTGGTAATTAGTATATCGCAAATTGTTCCTGGAGTTAGTGGTGGAACTATTGCAATGATCCTTGGAATATATGATAAGCTACTTCATGCAGTAAATAATATTATTAAAGATTTTAAAAATCAATATAAGATATTGATGCAGGTAGGAATTGGGGCAGTTGTAGGAATATTCTTATTTAGTAATATAGTTAAAACATTATTTGATAATTTTCCTATTCCAGTTGGATATTTATTTATTGGTGTAATACTAGGTGGAGCACCACTTATGTTTAGAAAAGCAACAGTTAAAGGGTTTAAGAAAAGCAGTCTTTTATATTTAATTGCTGGAATAATTATAGTTTTAATGATGGGTACTCCCAATAATGATGCATCAGCAATAATTACTTCGCTAAGTTTAGGTAACTTTTTATGGCTTTTCATTGGTGGAGTAGTAGTAGCAGTAGCTCTTATCTTACCTGGTATAAGTGGATCATTTATGCTATATGTTTTAGGTTTATATAATACAGTTATAACAGCTGTAGTTCAAATGAATATACCAGTCTTAATACCAATAGCAATAGGCGGAATTGTCGGAACATTGGCAACAGCTAAAATAATAGAAATGTTATTACTAAAGTATCCAGAACAAACATATATATTAATATTTGGATTTATATTAGGTTCAGTATTTTCAGTATTCCCAGGCATTGATGGAGTAAGTAGTATAATAGGTGTAATTCTTGGAATTGGAGGATTTATATTTACATATTATATTAGTAGAAATGAATAATTAGAAAGTATTAAGATTGAGGTAAGTACCTCAATCTTTTGTTTTAGAAAAATTAAGAAATATTAAGAATATAAAATGGTAAATTATGTTTAATAAGTGCTGGGGTTTGTGTATAATTATTATAAAATGTATATTAAATTTTAATTTAAGAAAGAGAAGAAAGGAAAGTATAAATGGAGATAAATAAAAAAATATGGTCAATAATAGCCGTAATTTTTTCTGTAATGACATTAATATTAATTGGAATGTATTTTGGAGGATATATAAAGTTTGATTTTGTAATTATGACATTAGGATTAAGTCAATTATTTTCTGGAGTAAGCCAAATAGAATTATCAAATAGAACAAATTCGAATGCAGTAAGAAAACGAAATAAAAGTGTTGGGATATTTTCAATTATTATAGGGATTGTAATTTTCTTAATGGCTATATTTCAAATATTTTTTTAGACAAGTAAAGTAGGAAAATGACATTAGTAATTTAGATTAACTCAACTGAAAGAGAGAATTTATAGATTCATGATGTCTATAAAGTTAGAATGGAAGATTTGGAATGGATATAATAGATGATTACTTATTATGAATTAATAGATATATGGATTAAAAGGTTCTATACAAGGATTCAGATATCAATAATTAAAAAAAGTGAAGCTAGAGCTAAAATAATTTTATAATAATTATAAATAAACTTATATAAGCAATAAATAAAAAAATAAATATAAGGGGGAAAGGTTGTATGTCAAAGATAGCAGTTGTATATAAAAGTAAGTATGGGGCAACAAAAAAATATGCAGAATGGTTATCAGAAGATATTGGAGCAGATTTATATTTGCAAGACAACTGTAAAGTTGAAATTCTTAATAGTTATGACACTATTATTTACGGTGGAGGAATTTATGCTTCTGGAATAGCTGGATTATCTTTTATTAAAAAAAATTATAGTAAGTTAAAAGATAAAAATATAACAATCTTTGCAGTTGGAGCATCACCATATGATGAAAAAGCTTATAATCATCTAAAGGAACATAATTTATCTGGAGATTTAGAAAATATTAAACTTTTTTATTTAAGGGGAATGTTTGATTTGAAGAATATGACATTTAAGGATAAATTACTAATTGGGATGTTAAAGGGAGTTTTAAGTAAAAAGGATTCATCTCAATTTGAGCCTTGGGAAAAGGCGCTTGTAGAGTCAATGGATAATGTATCAGATTGGACGAGCAGAGATAATTTAAAGGAAATTAGAAAGTTCTTAGGGGTATAGTATGAATAAAAAGGTTTCAATAATAGGGATATTTATATTAATTATGATAATTATTATTACTTTTGGTTATAGAAAGTTAGGAACTATTGAAGATAAGATAAAACTGCAAGAAGAAGACAAATATTTTAAGTATTATTCAAATGAAAATGATTCAAAGGCTATTAAGGAGTTAAGCGAAGTATTGAATGATAATTATAGTGCTATAACAGAGCGTTTTGACACTAATTTAGAAACAAAAGTAGAAATAACAATTTATCCGAATATAAAGGAATTTCATAAGGCTATTGGAAATGAAGATGCTAGTGATGGAATAGTTGGAGTTGCATATGACAATACAATAAAAATGGTATCACCATTAAATCCAGGTTCAATTCATAACAAGGAATCACTTCTTAAGGTTATTGTACATGAGTTTGTGCATATAGTAACATTTAATATTAATAATCAAAAAGAAAATAATATACCTACTTGGTTTATGGAAGGTATATCAGTTTATGAAGCTAATCAAATAACAGATTATGAAAAGAAAGCTATAAGAGAAAATCTATCCCAAAATACAGATATTACTATAGATGATATAAATGATAATTTTTATAATAATCAATTTAGTTATTTATATTCAGGATCTATAGTAGATTTCATTGTAAATGAATTTGGATATGAAAAGTTAATTCAAGTTATAAAATCTCCTAATGATATAGAAAATATTTTAGATTTATCAATTGAGGAACTAAAAAATAATTGGATTAACTATGTAGAAAAAAATTATAAGTAATTAAAGATGAAGGAACTTTTTAGAATATTATATATAAATTAAATATTTATATTATAAATAAATATTTAGTGAGGATATATATGGCTAACAGAAATAAGTGTAATAAGTATTACTACAATGAAGATTCACCAAATTTTCTAGTGGAATATGGTTTAGGATTTCAAGAGGAAATGGAAAAGATAGATTACGCATGTGGAGATATTATCACTGAAAGAATAGGTATTGTATCAGTATCTTATTATAATTTAGAGAGGCTATTATCTGAAGTTAAAAGTATAATTTTTTTAGAACCTAGAAGTACCTATGTTCTTCAAGATATATCTCCAAATGATGTTGATGAAATTTATGTAATAAAGGGTAATCCGTATTTAAATCTTTTAGGGACAGGAGTTTTGGTTGGACTAGTAGATACTGGTATAGATTATTTAAATGAAGAATTTATTAGAGAAGATGGATTAACTAGAATACAAAGTATATGGGATCAAACAATATTAAATGGTAGAAATGAAAATGTTTATATTGGAGATGCATTTACATCTGATGAAATAAATAGAGCAATAAGTTTATCAAAAGCTAATGGAGATCCATATAGTATTGTTCCATCTAAAGATACTGTTGGGCACGGAACAAAAATGGCAAGTATAGTTGGTGCTCGAGGATATAATAACAATGTAAAAGGAATAGCGAGTGATTGTGAATTTGTTGTAGTAAAGTTATTAGAGTCTCTTAATTTTAAAAAGGTATTAAGAGAAAATAATCTTGAAGATAAGAATTTATATAATTCTTCCGAAATTTTAGCTGGAATAGATTACTTAAAAAATTATTCATTAAAAGTTAAAAAACCAATGGTAATTTGTATAGGTGTAGGAACAACAGAGGGAAGTCATGATGGTAATCTCTTAACATCTAGATATATAACTGACGTTGGAAGAAATAGAGGTATTATTTCTGTTTGTGGAACGGGAAACCAAGGAGCAGCTCAAGGACATACATCAGGATATATTAAGAGTGTAGGAGAAATTAAAACAGTAGAACTAAAAATTTCTAAGTTTATGGTTAACTTACCTTTTTATATTTGGATTCGAAGACCTAACAGAATGTCTATAAATATAATATCTCCAGATGGAGAAAAATCTAATATTATTTCATCTAAAAGAAAAAATAGAGAAGAAATAAAATTCGTATTAAGTAATACAATAATGCGTTTATATAATTTTCTACCTGAACATTTTACAGGTCATCAAGCAATAATAATAGGATTTAGGAATTTAGTACCAGGAATATGGAAAATACAGTTGAGTGGTGATTATATAGTTGACGGAAGATATGATATATGGTTGCCACCTAAAGAAGTTTTACCAGAAGGAACTGTCTTTTTAGAACCAGATCCAAATATAACATTAACTATACCTTCAACAGCAAGAAAAGTTGTAACTGTAGCATATTATAATAACGAAAGAAATGTAGGAATTTCTGAATCTGGAAGAGGATTTAACTCTAATGGTTTAATAAATCCTGACGTTATAACTGCAGGAGTAAATATTTTAACAACAAAACCTTTAGGAGGAGTAAGTACTTTTTCAGGAAGTTCAGCAGCAACAGCTATATGTGCTGGAGTTTGTTGTCTTTTATTACAATGGGGAATAGTAGAAAAAAATAATTTAGTAATGTATTCAACTACAGTAAAATCATACCTTATGTATGGAGCACAAAGAAGAAAAGAGTTTACTTATCCAAATAGGGAAGTAGGTTATGGAGTAATTGATATAGTAGGAACATTTAAGTTTATTGCGGGATTATATCAAGATTTAAATAGAAATGTTGTTAAAGAAAGCAGTGACTATAGTGAGTATTGGATTGGAGATATTTTTGTAAGGATACCAAGGGAACTGGAGGACTAATATTATGGGAAATAACAAAATTAATGAAAATCTTGAATATTATTTTATAAATCCTGACTATAAGCAATATATGGTACAGTATGAAGGTGATATAAAAGGAGAATTAGAAAAGTTTTCAGGGTATAAAGTTCTTATAATTGATGAAAGATATGCAATAGTTGCTACAAAAAGTGGAATAAACTTAGAATTAACTTACAAACAATTTTCTACTATAATTTATTTATTATTTCCAGAATTATACACTCTACAAGATATTAGGCTTAGTGGAGAAGAACCAGAAAGGATGATTGATATACAAAATCCATTAGGTTTAACAGGTGATAAAACTGTTATTGCAATTATAGGTACAGGTATAGACTATTTAGCTAATGAATTTATTGGAGAAGATGGGAAAAGTAGAATAGAAATGATTTGGGATCAAACTATACCTTCAAATGGATATTATGAAGATATTAAAGTCCCTTATGGTAGTGTTTATACAAATAAAATGATAAATAATGCTATAAATGTGTTTAGGAACGGTGGAAATCCATATAACATAGTACCAAGTAGAGATGAAAATGGACATGGTACAAGTCTTGCAAGTATAGTAGGAGGATTTAACAGAAAATCGAGTTTTAAAGGAGTAGCCAGTAGTTGTAGATTTATAGCCATAAAATTAAGAGAATCGAATCATTTTAAAAGAGAATATGGGATAAATGTATCTTTATATAATTTAACTACAATATATATATCACTAAAGTTTTTATATGAATATAAATTAAAAAAACAAGAGCCAATAGTAATATTATTACCACTTGGAACTAATTCTGGTAATCATAAGGGGAATGGAATATTAGAAGAATATATAGAATCTCTTGCTATGAGTAGGGGAATAGTAGTTGTTACAGGAACAGGAAATGAGGGAGCAAATGGAGGGCATGCATCTGGAGTAATTAAAAAAGAAGGAGAGATAAAAGTTATTCAACTAGATGTAGATCAAAGACAAAAATTTTTAGCGGTAGAAATCTGGGTTGATGTTCCAAATGTTATGACGATTGAAGTTATATCACCATCTGGTGAAAGTACTGGACTAACTCCATCATTATTAAATTCAGAAATGAGCTATAAGTATATACTTGCAGAAACAAGTATTGAAATAATGTATTTTATGCCTGAGTTAACATCAGGTGATGAATTAATTAGAATTGTATTTAATAATTTAATTCCTGGAATATGGCAATTCAGATTAACAGGTAGATTAATTATGGATGGTACTTTTAATGCGTGGTTACCACAAAAAGGAATGTTGCATGGAAATACAAGATTTAGCCCATTTGATCCATATGGAACTTCTACTAATCCATCAAATTCTAAATTTATAATTTCTATAGCAAGTTATAATGAAAGAAATAATAATATAGTAAATTTTTCAGGAGTTGCAAGCCTTGAGGACTATATAGATAGAATAGATGTAGCTGCACCTGGGGTAAATATTGTATCAATGTCCCCTGGGAATAGAATTTCTATAGTAAGTGGAACTGCAGTTTCAGCTGCTATAGTTGCTGGTGTTTGTGCATTACTATTTGAATGGGGAATAATAAAAGGTAATGATCCATATCTTTTTGCACAAACTTTAAAATCATATTTAGATAGAGGAACATACCAAAGAAAAGGAGATATATATCCTAATCCTCAATGGGGATATGGAATACTTGATGTATTCCAAATTTTTAGAAGCATGATTTAATAGATATCATAATAGAATTAGTAGGAATAATATTAATATATTAGATAAAAACAATTTTAATTACAAATAATTAGGTATGAAATGCAAATGCAAATATAAAATATATATAATTTATATAATAATATTTTAAAAGTAATTATTATTGAAAAAGATGTTTTGATATATAGGCTACTCAAAAAGTCAGAATTAAATTTATTAGGAGATATTGATAGAAGAGAGAGAGTAAATGAGGTTTATCATTATAAAAGTAATAAGTTAAAAATATTAAATAAATTCTATAATATAGAGGGTTGGAACATAAAAGAACTAATTTAAGAACACTGTAGATTTTTATTTTGCATTAGGAGCAAGAATTGCAAATGATATAAATAGAGAATTATTTGATTTAGAACCTCTTAATATACATATGATATTAGATTTTTAATATTTTAAATATTATAAACAAAAAGATAGTACGAGATGTTATAGAATCTAAAAGGATTGTATTAAAATAAATTTCGATATTAGCAATTAAAGATTCATTTTTTCACATATATAAATAATATATAAAAATTTATATTTAAGCTTAAAAACATCTTTAAATAAGTAAAATCAATGGTTTAAAAGGGGCTCGCGAAATAAACTGATACCTATGTCAAGGACATTATAAAAAAAGGGTTATGCACAAAGAAGATGATTTCTGTATTGAACAGGGGTCATCTTTTTTTGATCCCATTTATATCTGTAGTTATTATAA